>JASMTM010000063.1:0-4113 GCA_041694295.1 Petrotogales bacterium | reverse complement strand
TATATCGGGGCGTTGTTGAATCGAGTTCACTAAGTCTATCAGAGAAATCAACAAAGCGTTCTCCTTTTGAAGCTCTTTCGATGAAATCATTTATTTGTGAAATATTTCGGGTTCCGAAAGCGAAATTCAGTTCTTCATGGGTTTCAAGCAACTTATCTTTTTCTTTTTCAGCAACACATCCACCAAAGCCAATGATCAAATCGTTCTTTTTTTTCTTTAAGGCTTTGAGTCTTCCCAGTTTGCCATAAGCCTTTCTTTCAGACTTGCCCCTTACAGCACAACTGTTTATTATGACAGCGTCAGCGTTGTTCTCAGCATCAACAATCTCATGACCTGCATTTTTAAGAATACCGGCCATGGTTTCTGTGTCATTGACATTCATCTGGCAACCAAAAGTTCTAAAATATATCTTCACGCTTATCTCTCCTGTTTTTTCCTCTTTAAATTTTACTATATTTGTCAGGTTTTTTCAGTAAAATGTGACCATAAAAAAAGACTGCCCTGAGGCAGTCTTCTTTATTTTGTGATCAATTATAACTCATCTTCATCGAGGTCGCTGTCTTCGCCAGGCAGGTTATCTGATGCTTCTTCTTCAGCTGCAGCTACTTCTTTTTTCTCTTCCGTTTCTTCTGATTTTCCTTCTTCATTTGTTTTTTCTTCTGTGGTTTCTTCTGATTTTTCTGAAGCACCAGTATCGAGTCCTTCTCTGCCTTCGAGTATGGCATCAGAAATAATGCTTGTGATAAGCTTTATTGCCCTTATAGCGTCATCGTTACCTGGAATAAGAAAATCTAACACATCGGGATCACTGTTGGTATCAGCAATTCCGATAACAGGAATCTCCAGTTTATTGGCTTCTGCAACCGCTATCTCTTCTTTTTTGGTATCGACTACAAAAACAACATCAGGTAATCTCTCCATATTTTTAACGCCATCTAGATTTCTTTTCAGCTTGTCGAAATCTCTTCTGAGCATACTCTGCTCTTTTTTGGGCATTTTGTCGATTTCTCCAGTTTCTTCCATCTCTTCATATCGCTTTAAAGCACTGGTTCTTTTTCGTATTGTTTCGAAATTCGTCAGTAAACCACCAAGCCATCTGTTGTTTACATAGAAAGCACCACAGCGATTTGCCTCTTCTTCAATAATTTCCTGGGCCTGTCTCTTTGTTCCAACGAAGAGAAATGTGGCGTTCTCTTGTGACTTGGATTTGACAAAATCATAGACCTGGTCTATCCATTTAAGGGTTTTCTGAAGATCAACGATGTAGATGCCCTTTCTTTCTCCATAAATGTAGGGCCGCATTTTGGGATTCCATCTTCTTGTTCTGTGACCAAAATGTACTCCCGCTTCAAGCAGTTTTTTCATCGTAACTACTGACACTTAAAAAACACCTCCGTTTGGTTTTCCTCCAGCCTGTTGATAACCGACCCGAATGTGGGCACCGGGGTTATCAGTGATAAGACTGTGTGGGATTATTTATTTAGTATTTCTTCCAATTTATAACTTTTTGCGTTGAGCCATAGATCTTCCAGAGAATAAAACTCTCTTCCTTTTTTGCTGAAGAGATGTGCAATGAAGAATCCACAATCAACAACCATCCAATCATAACCTTTACCATGGTCGTAATAGATTACAGGAATATTATCTTTCTTTACATATTCTAATATTTTGTCTCTAAGCGCTTCCATGTGAGGATCAGAATTCGCGGTGGCAACTATAAAATAACTGGTTAGATTGGAAACCTTTTGTACATCAAGTACCATAACGTCTTCAGCTTCGTTGTTATCTAGGATCCCTACAATATCAGTAATTTCCTTATCCAAGAATTCACCTCCCGATTATTATTGTTCTATTTATATAATCTTTCCTTCAGGCATAGTCTATTCAACTGTCACACTTTTAGCAAGATTTCTCGGTTTGTCAGGATCGTATCCTTTAAGAACTGCAACATGATATGCAAATAGCTGTAAATATGGTGACATGATCAAAGGATACAGTGGTTCGCTTACAATGGGTGTATCAATTCTACTGTTGACGATTCTACTTACATCCTTATCATTTTCCGAGCATATTGCAACGACTTTAGCGTTACGGGCCCTTGTTTCCATGACATTGGATAATGTTTTTCCTTTTAGTTTGTCATCCGGTACAATGGCAAAAACCGGAAAATTTTCATCCAGCAACGCTATAGGCCCATGTTTTAATTCTCCTGATTGATATCCTGACGCATGGATATAACTGATTTCTTTAAGCTTTAAAGCTCCCTCAAGGGCTGTGGCATAGCTGTAGCCGCGCCCTATATACATGAAATGTAGGTATTTGTGATATTCTTTGGCCAGTTCTTGAGTTATGTAATCAGCTTTTGATAGCACATTTTCAAACAGTGTCGGCATGCTTTCAAGCTCGTTTGTGAGTGATACCAATTTATCAACGTTGGTACCACGCAAGTATGAAATGTATATCCCGGTTAAAAGCAAAGCCATTAGTTGAGAAACATAGGTCTTCGAAGCAGCAACGCCTATTTCCGGACCAGCATTCAAATATATGACAGTATCTGATTCCCTTGAAATGGTAGATCCAACTACATTCGTAAATGAAATTGATTTGCCATTTCTTGAATTGACCTGCCTGATTCCTTCTAGAGTATCCGCGGTTTCACCAGATTGAGATATTGCAAAAACCAGTGTATTTTCATCAATGTGTATATTACGGTATCTGAATTCTGACGCTACATCTATTTCTGCAGTCAGTCCGGCATAATCTTCAAGAAATCTTTTGAAAACAAGACCTGCATGATAACTCGTTCCGCAGGCAACTATTTGAACGGTTTTTGCATTCTTTATTTGGTCTTTCATTTTTTCCAGTTCTTCAAAATATGCCAGGTTGTTCTTGATCCTGCCTGCCATTGCATTTCTCAAAGTATGTGGCTCTTCAAAAATTTCTTTGAGCATGAAATGAGCGAATCCACCCTTTTCTGCTGCTTCTTCAGTCCATGAAATGTGAGTTGGAGATCGGTCTAGTTTTGATCCGTCTATCCCTGTGAAGCTAATGTCGCCAGGTTTGACTAAAGCCACATCACCGTCTTCCATAAAATAAACATCATTCAAATATGATAGTAGCGGGGTGACATCAGAGGCGATAAAACCACCCTGTGAGGTAGATGCAACAACTAAAGGGCTTCCCTTTCTTGCAGCCACAATTTCTTTTTGATTGTCAGCGTGTATAACACCAATTGCGTAGGCTCCGACAAGGTCAACTAAAGCATGTCTTACGGCATCGACCAGATCTCCATTGAAGTATTCTTCTACAAGATGGGCAATGACTTCTGTATCGGTTTCAGAATCAAACTTATGTCCTTTATTCTTAAGATAGCGCCTGATTTCTTCATAATTTTCGATTATACCGTTATGCACCACTGCAATTTTTCCTGTGCAATCTGTGTGAGGATGAGCGTTGATATCGTTGGGTGCACCATGAGTAGCCCATCGTGTATGGGCTATTCCGGTATCTATATTTATATTGATATCTTCTCCCAGTTCGTTAACCAGCTCTTTTATTTTTCCTACTGATTTTATTATTTTTACTTCATTATTGTTAAGGTAAGCAACCCCTGCAGAATCGTAACCTCTATACTCCAGCTTTTTTAAAGCACCTACCAGATTGGAAATGGTTATTCCATTACCGGTCATTCCTACAATTCCACACATATATTAACTCCTGAGATTATCTTTGAGCTTATCCACAAGGTTACCTGTCACTCCTTTATATGCGACATTCAGGGCATTTTCAATGCCTGTGGCGTTTGAGCTCCCATGTGCCTTTGTTACAACTCCATTCACACCCAGTATAAAGGCACCACCATACTGATTTGAGTCAAGTTTCTTTCTTAATTTGTCAAAGGTACCCTTTAATAATGCCCCACCCAGTAAACCCAGGGGGCCTGAAGATTTAATTTCACTTTTAAGTAATGCCGAAATATATTTAGCTGTTCCCTCTATAGATTTTATCGCGATATTGCCCAGTAGTCCCGAAGTAACTATAACGTCTACATCTCCTGCTACAATATCCCTACCTTCTACGTTTCCGACGAAACTATCTGAAAATCTCTCTTTG
>JASMTM010000062.1:0-14178 GCA_041694295.1 Petrotogales bacterium | reverse complement strand
GCAATGACCGTTGTCCTTATAATATTGACATTCCTAGAAAACTAAAGATCGTTAAATCCAAAATTGAAACGGGTTATGTGAAATAGTTAGTCAATGGTGTAATTGATATTGAGATCGTCGAGTAAATCTTTAAGTATGTCCGGGTAATCTGTAATTATTCCGTCGACTCCTTTTTCAATAAAATCCTTCATTGTTTCTTTGTCGTTTATGGTCCAGGGGATAACGGGTATGCCCTGATCGTGTGCACTTTCTATCCATTTGTCGCTACAATCGGAAAAGCTTGGTGAGAAAAAATCTGCGCCGCTTGCTTTTACGAGTTTTCCAACATCAAAACCAAAACTTGCAAATCTTAGGCCATTCAACCATTTTGTACTGAACATTCTACTTGAGGTGAGTAACGCAGCAGTTTTTATGGAGGGATTTTTTTCCTTTACAAGCATTATTGTTTTCCAGTAAAATGACTGGATAATTACTCTGTCTTCCATTTCATATTCCTCAATGAGTTCAAGTAATATATCAACAAATTCTTCGGGTGAAAATGTTTCTTCTGGGGCACTGGGTGAGATTTTTGTTTCTATATTTAACATGATTTTTCTGACTTGCAGCTCTTCATATTCCTTAACCAGTATAAACACATCTTCAAGTCGGGGAATTTTTGCACCAGGAATTTCTTTTTGTCTGGGCCAATCGTAATCACTTCTCATAACTCCAACATCATACTGACTGAGTTCTTCATATGTGAGATCCTTTATAAGAATTTCTTCAGTTATAAAAGTTACATTAATTCTCGTTTTTTGAGGATTCAAGGCTCTATCATGTGATACAACAGGAACTCTATCTTTGGTGATACCAGTGTCCAACTCAAGAGTAGTTACACCTATTTCGAGAGCATGCTCAAAGGCTTCTAGAGTGTTCTCAGGTCTGAGCCCTCTACAACCTCTATGGCCCTGAAGATCAAAATAAGGAAGAATTCGTTCTGAAAATGAAATTGAGATTAGTAAAAATACTATAATAGCGATAAAAAATACTTTTTTCATAGGATCACCTCAAATTTTGGTATGAATCAATAATAACACTTAAATTTGGCGAACTTACTGCCTTTGTGTTTGATTATATTCTTGATAGAATTTTATAAAGCAAACTAAAATGAATGGAGGAGATTTAATGAGTTCTGTAAAAGTTAGCATAATTGGTGCAGGTAGTGCAGTTTTTTCTCTAAGATTGGTTAGTGATATTTGCAAAACTAAAAGTTTGCACGGTAGTACCGTAACATTGATGGATATTAACAAAAGTAGATTGGATGTAGTTTTTGTACTGGCAAAAAAATATGCAGAGGAAACAGGCGCTGATATAAAATTTGAAAAGGTTGAAAATCTTGAAGATGCAATTCGAAATTCTGATTTTGTTATAAATACTGCCTTGATAGGCGGACATGATTTTCTCTTAAAAATGAAGGAAATTGGTGAAAGACACGGCTACTATAGAGGAATTGATTCGCAGGAATTCAATATGGTTTCCGATTATTATACCCTCACAAACTGGAATCAGTTATCTTTTTTCCTGGAAGTCGCAAGGACCATGGAAAAACTCGCACCGGATGCCTGGCTATTACAGGCTGCTAACCCAGTTTTTGAGGGAACAACATTAATTCAGAGAGAAACAAATATCAAGATGGTAGGTTTTTGTCATGGTCACTATGGTGTTGACGAAATAATCGAGACGCTTGGTTTGAACAGGGAAAATGTTGACTGGCAGGTTGCAGGAGTGAACCACGGAATCTGGCTCAATCGTTTTAGATATGAGGGTAAGGATGGATATCCGTTACTTGATGAGTATTTTTCATCAAGGAAAAGCTGGGAACCACGTGATCCCTTTGACGACCAACTTTCACCTGTCGCTTTAGATATGTATAGATTTTATGGAGTCATGCCCATAGGTGACACGACAAGGAATAGTACCTGGAAATATCATTATGATCTGGAAACAAAAAAGAAATGGTATGGTGAACCCTGGGGTGGTGTTGACTCAAAATTAGGCTGGAAATGGTATGAAGACAAACTCAATATGATAACAACTGCGATGAACGAACTTGCAAAGGTAGTAAATGCTGAACCCGAAATAAAGCTCAAAGATATGCTTGCAAGATTTATGTCAGATGAAAACATCCCTGAAACATTTGCTGAAGAAATCAGAAAATTTTACGACCCAGAAGTACTAAGTGGCGAGCAACATATACCATTTATTGATGCAATCGTTAATAACAATTCGGGTACATTTATCGTAAATACAATGAATAACGGTGTAATCAAAGAATTGCCCGATAATATCGCAACAGAATTCCCGGCAGTTGTAGATCAAAAAGGTATTCATCCTGTAGAAATTGAACCTAAAGTTCCTGAGAGAGTGATAAGCTGGTATCTTAAACCAAGGATATTGAGAATGGAATGGGCTCTTGAAGCATTTCTTAAGAGAGATCCTTCAATAATCATAGAAATTTTGGTAAGAGATAGACGAACAGAATCCTTTGAGCAGGCAAAGGCGGTTGTTGAAGAGATATTTGAGCGAGACGAGAATGATTAAGAAACGAGGCCCGAGACTCCGAGAGCTTATAAAAAATCGGGTTTGGGGTTTAGTAAAAACAAAATAACACCCACCACCGTAAACGGTCCCCCGCTCTCAAGGGCGGATTACACACCTCCCCGCTTCGCGGGTAATAACTAAAAAAAGT
Source organism: Petrotogales bacterium (assembly GCA_041694295.1). GTDB lineage: Bacteria > Thermotogota > Thermotogae > Petrotogales > Kosmotogaceae > JASMTM01. The sequence continues at coordinate 11,450 of JASMTM010000062.1, read as the reverse complement.
TGTAAGATAGCGATTTATAGCTGTTAGGCAATTAATATAATTAGTAAATGATATAAGTATCGAAGTAAGGTTTTTTTGGAGGTAGGATTAATGAACGTAACAGAAAAAAATGGGAAGCTTTTTGTTTATGAAAAAGATAATGAGATATTCAAGATTTCACAATGGCAAAGGGGTAAAAATAAGGCGACTGGAAAAGTAGAGAAGTTCTCTGGCAATAAGGATTCTTTGATTGAATCGTTGAAGAATTTGAAGGAAAAATTAGTAAAAGAATTTTCTCTTAAAAAGCTCGAATTGAATCTTGGTAAACAATATCTCGCTGATCAGACTTTTGATGACATTGTTATTTGCAATAGAGGTATGATGCAACTGAATTTACGCAAATATGAACCGGATAACAAAGTTTCAGAATCTTTGGGTGATTACAAACCATTTGAACTTGTGGATCTAAAAACACATGTCAATGAAATTTACGAGGCAACACCTGATTTTGATAGGAACTATATGGGGGCAAAAAATCCCATTGAACTTTACGAAATATATGAAAGAGCTGTTTTAGAAAAAGAATTTGGTTCTATGAATCCAGAACTTTCTTTTGAATTAGTAAATCCTTTCCGCGGTTTCATTTTATCTATTGATTTCATAAATAAAAATAACAATTTTTTGATTGGTGACCTTTTGGTCTTACCCAAACATAGAAATAAAGGTCTCGGAACAGCTTTAATAAAAGAAGTACTTAATAGAGGCAAGGCAAAAGGTTATTCCAAGGCACTTCTTGCAGTAACGCTCAAAAATCCAGCATTCACCATTTATAAGAAAATCGGTTTTAGTTTTATTGCAAGAACTACATTAATGCTTGTGAACAACTGAGTACAGTTACTAATTAATACTTCTTTTTGTCATGACTACTGATATAGAATATCAATAGAGAATGAATTAGTTTTTGTTCTTGTCTTAAAACCAAGATTTGTTAAGAATAAAATCAGTGAACTACATTGTTTCTTAAAAAGTCATTATATAGAATAGAAATCAAGATTTTCGAGTTTTGGGGTTTTCGCAATAGGGTGAATATCACGTTAGCCACTCAGCTTATGTCTGGTGGCAAGCGTTTATTTATGGATGTTTAGATTCTCCTGGTGGGGTGGTACTTTTGGAACGCATAATTGAAGTCAAAGGATTGGAAAAATTCTATGGTAATTTTCAGGCACTGAAGGGTATAGATATTTATGTAAACAAAGGCGAGATATTTGGTTTTCTAGGACCTAATGGTGCAGGGAAAACTACAACTTTAGAAATCCTCGAAGGTTTGAGAAAATATTCTGGCGGTGGATTCTGGCTTTTTAATAATAAGATAGAAAACAAACTGCCTCGAAAAATAAAAGAAAAAATGGGAGTAATACTTCAAGAAAGTGAGTTCATTGATCATCTTAAAGTGAGAGAAATCCTGGAACTATTCGCTTCTTTTTTTGAAAATTCTGTATCTGTTGAGCAAATTCTAGAAATGTCACAGCTTGAAGAAAAATCGGAAATATTTGTTGAGAATTTATCTGGAGGACAAAAAAAGAGGTTAACAATCGGGGTTTCGATGATTAATGATCCTGAACTGATTTTTCTTGATGAACCGACTACTGGTCTTGATCCCCAATCCAGGGAATCTATATGGACTTTAATTGAGAAATTAAGAGGAGAAGGTAGAACGATTTTTTTAACAACTCATTACATGGAAGAAGCTCAGAGATTGTGTGATCGAGTGGCAATTATAGATAGAGGGAAAATAATTGAAGAAGGATCGCCTAGAGAGCTAATAAAAAAATACGGAGGGAATAGCCAGATTGATTTTGAATGTGTCACAGTACCAAAAAGAGAGGTCATTGACAAACTGGATGAAACCGTTACAAAAGTAGATGATCATTACAGGATAGAAACTTCAGACTTGACAAGCACTCTGGAAAAACTCGTTAAGTGGTCAGAAAAGTTTGGAATAAAACTCGCAAATATCTTTTTGGTTGAACCAGATCTTGAAGATGTGTTTTTAACTCTTACAGGAAGAGAACTTAGAGAATGAAACCTTTCTGGAAGTTTTTTAAATTACATCTTTTCGCTGACCTTAGAAATCGGAGGTCGTTTTTTTGGGTTATTTTATTTCCTATGCTACTTTTTTCCATATTGGTTCTTACCTTTACCAATATGGGATTAAGGGAATCAATTGATTTCAAGGCTTTATTGATTGATGAAACGCCTGAAAATGCAACCGTTAGATATTCTGAGAAGGTAATTAAAGCCCTTGAAAGAATTTCTTATCCCAATGAAGAAGCGTTATTTACATTAGAAAAGTTAGATGTTCAAGAAAAAGATTATGCTATTCAGTTATTGGAATATGCCCAGGCAGATATACTAATCGTTGTGCCTAAAGATTTCAACACGAAATTTGCTGGGCTCGCACTTTCAAGCAGTCTGGGATTACCATTTTCGCAGGCCAATTTGAAGATATATTTTGTGCCCAGTAGAGCTTCTTCGAATCTCGCGAGAGGAACTATTGAAGCAGTTTTAAGTAATATAAATTCTCAGTTGGCTAAAGATTTCAATTATGATGCCGATCAGGTAAAAGTTAGTAGTGAGACAATCGGAGCAATAATGGATTCACCATCCTATACGAATTTTGTAGCACCAGGCATAATTGTTATCGCTGTTTTCATGTCGGGGACCTTTCTCGTTGGACCTAAAATAGCAATAATGAGACGATTCAACATTCTGAAAAAATATGCTACAACACCTGTACCATTATCTTCCTTCTATTTTGGGTTCACTTTTTCACGAATTTTTATTATGATAGTTCAATACGTAGGTTTGGGTTTATTTGGGATATATCTGCTTAATGCAACAGTTTCTTTGTTTTCACCAGGTGCAATATTATATTATCTTTACCTTTGCTTAGTGTACACAGCAATTGGTTTTGCGCTTGGTTTTATTTCTACAAGTCCCACAGCTCAAGGCGCAATTTCGGGATTTCTAACTTTGCCCCTTCAGTTTCTTTCGGGGATCTATTTTCCGTTATTCAATTTGCCCTGGTATATTAATATTTTTGTCTATTCTAATCCACTTTATTATTCTGCAAACGCTATGAGGGAATATATGGGTGTAGCCCATTCAACAACGCCAATGTTCATGAATTATTTAGTTCCAGGGATCTGGTTGTTAATTTGTACTGTGTTTTCTCTTACAAGACGTTTGAGTGAGAAGGGTTAAGGATGAAGATTATTAATTTTAGAAGACTGATTGAATTTACAAAAAAGAATTTCTTCATATTGATTCGCGATAAACAATCGCTTTTTTCTATAATAATACTACCAGTAGTTATTGTGATAATCCTTGGCTTTGTTATAGCCGGCCTATCAGGGGGGGCCAACGCAGTAAGGGTGAAGATGGGAATATATATACCTGAGAATCTTTCAAGTAAGTACGGTAACGTGATTGAAAAGGCAGCAAAAAATTCAGGGATCAGCCCTATACTGGCTGAACATCCGGATCAGATAAGAGAAATGATTATTGATGGAGAAACGCAGATTGGTGTTTCAGCTTCTGAGTCAGAAATCACATTTTATTATGATCAATCCTTTGGTCAGTACAACAATTATCTAATGATACTACAATCATTCATGGCAGATGATATAAACGAAAGGCTTTCCGGTATTCCGCGTTTCGTAGGCATTGAACCGATAAAAGTAGAAACAGGAGCTTCGTTAACAGTGATTAGCTTCATCGTACCTGGAGTTGTTGCTATGGCGATTATTATGGTGGGCGTATATGGAATGGCAATAACGCTTGCTACACATAAAGAAAGTGAAGTTATTAAAAGATTTATCGTTACTCCGGTCAAAGGCAGTGAATATGTTATTTCTATAGCGATAAATAGATACTGGCCTTCATTAATTTCAACATTTCTTACTTTAAATGTATCAGGATGGATTTTCTCCACCTCCTATGATGTAAAATGGATTCCATTCATTACAATAATAACTACCGGTTTAATCCTTGCATTTGGAATCGGTACAATACTATCTTTGGCATTCAAAGATCTATGGACCACAATGAGTTTCACAACAGTTATCCTTGTAATTATGATGCTCTTCTCAAACGTTTATTATCCTTTCTCAATAATGCCAGAATACATGAGAGTGATAGGTCATTTATTTCCAGTTACTTATTTTGCAGCTGGATTTAGATACTCGCTGGGAATCGAAGGTATGTTTCTTTCGAGGTTCATAACCATCAACCTGGTCTTTGCTTTGTGTGGTTTCTTACTACTTTTTATTGGAGGAAAATTACTCTTCCGTTTTGAAAGAAAATAACTTCACATGAGTATCCATGCTCATTTTTATCTTTAAGGAAACTTTAAGGGTTTCTCATTATGTTTCAATTAAACATACTTTCTTAGTTGTACAATAATGCAATAGTATGATATCATGCTTTTAGTAACGCATCGGGAGGTTTTAAAGTGGAAGAGATGGTTAAGTTGTTCAAGGCATTGAGTTGTAAATGGCGTATAGAAATACTAAAAAAGCTTTCAGAGGGCGAATATTGTCAATGTGAACTAAATGAAGAAATGCCCATAGACTCAACAACTCTTTCCAGACACGTAAAGGCCCTGGTAGATGCTGGATTAATTGTCCAAAAAAGAAATGGCCAGAGGAAAGATTTGTTAATGAATGACAGTGATATTATCAGTCTAATTAATCTCGCAGCAAAAATAACCAAGGATCTCTGACAATAAATCCAGAAGGTGATTATCTAGTGGAAAATAGTTTGAAAAAAGAGTTAAGGAAATTCTTACTACTTATTTCGGCATTTTTGATCTTCTATATTGTGCCCTTTGATTCTAAAATTGTTGAGGATGCAATTTTAAATGGATTTAGAATGCTTGGTTCTTACGCAAAGGAACATGTTTTGCTTTGCCTGGTACCCGCTTTCTTTATAGCCGGTAGTATTTCTGTCTTTGTTAAAAGAGAAGCAATTCTGAAGTATCTTGGTCCTGATGCAAAAAAAATTATTGCCTATCCAATTGCAGCATCTGCAGGAGGAATATTGGCAGTCTGTTCATGTACAGTTCTTCCTCTTTTTGGAGGTATATATAAACGTGGGGCTGGTGTTGGACCTGCGGTAGCTTTTTTGTTTACCGGACCTGCCATAAATGTTGCAGCGATATTTCTCACCGGAACAGTACTGGGATGGGAGTTATCAATTGTCAGGCTTGTTGCTACAGTAACTTCAGCAATTATTGTAGGAATCATAATGCAGGCAATATTTAAAGAAAAGGGTGAGGGTGGATTTAATTTAGCTGAAGACAAATCTAACATAAAGCAATCAGTAGTCATAACGTTTATAGGCTTCCAGCTTGCTTTTTTAATTGTTGGTGGACTCAGTATAAACCATCTATTAAAAACTTTTTTAATGACTGGGCTTTTTATTGGGACAATTATAATAGCCCTGAAGTTTGAAGCAACTTATAGAAAGTCATGGATGACTGAAACCTGGGATTTCACCAAGAAAATCCTCCCATACCTTTTGGGAGGTGTTTTTGTAGCAGGTATATTGACTGTTGCACTCCCAGAGGATCTTGTGCAATTGCTGTTGGGCGGTAATCGAATAACATCAACGCTTTTTGGTTCGGTCTTTGGTGCCCTTATGTATTTTGCTACTTTGACGGAAGTACCGATAGTTGAATCTTTTATGACGCTGGGCATGGGTAAGGGACCAGCTCTCGCTCTTTTTATGGCAGGATATACTTTGAGTTTGCCCAACATGATTGTGATAGTTAAATTGCTGGGCAAAAAGAAAGCATTTACTTATTTTGGCCTGGTAATTATGTTTTCAACATTCTGGGGATTTATTTATGGTAATTTATTTTGATCAATTGGAGGGATGTTTGTGAAAATTGAAATACTGGGTTCTGGCTGCCCAAAATGTAAACAAACGGAAAGAGTTATGAATAAGGCAGTAAAAGAGCTGAATATTGATGCAAAAATTGTAAAAGTAACGGATATATCAGAGATTATGGAAAGAGGTGTAATTGTTACGCCGGCTGTATCAATTGACGGCAATATCGTTATAAGCGGAAAAGTACCAAAGATAGAAGAAGCAAAGAAACTTCTGATTAATTTACAGATATAATATCACTTCAAAACTTATAACAGAAAGGTGTATAGTCAGATTGCTAGAAAGATTAATGAGCCCTTTTTATCAACAGGTATTTAAAAAACTGTGAAGAAGGTGTGGAATGACTTATGAAGAGATCATCAACTGGCTTTTAGATGGTGATATATCAATCCAATATCAGGCAAAGAGAGACCTTTTAGTTGAAAAATCGAAAAAATTGGAGAATCTTAGGGAGAAAATAGGTAAAGAAGGCTGGGGAAAAGCTTTTCTTGATAAAAAGGGGGAAGACGGATTACGGGGAAATGGAGTTTATTCTCACGAATAGATTTCTACTCATTATACTTTGATGGATCTTAAGAGTCTTTGCGTAGATCCCTGTAACAAAAAAGTCAGAGAAGCTGCAAAATTATTAATTGATAGGGGACATGGGAAACGCGGAGATTTATGTATTACCGGGATGTCACTCGGGTTTTATTCATATTTCGGCGTTCTTGATGACAAGTATAAGCCTTATGTAGATTACATACTTGAAAAGCAATTTGAAGATGGCGGTTGGAACTGCCGTTATAAAGAAAGAGCAACACATAGCTCTGTACATACTACCATGAACATACTTGAAGGTTTGCTAGAATTCAGAAAAACAGGCAAACAATACAGAAGTAAAGAGATTTTATCAGCTGAAAAAAGAGCACAGGAATTCTTGCTTCAGCATAGATTGTTTAAGTCACATCGAACAGGTGAAGTGATGAATATCAAAATGACAAGATTGTCTTTTCCTTCACGCTGATACTATGATATTTTAAGGTCCTTAGAATTTTTTAGAAACGCAGGCGCCAGTTACGATGAAAGGATGGATGACTCTATCAAACTGATTTTGAAGGAAAGAAAAAAAGACGGGACCTGGCCTTTGCAGCAAAAACACAAAGGAAAGGTACATTTTGATATGGAAACACCTGGCAAGCCAAGTAGGTGGAATACATTGCATGTTCTACGAACGCTTAAGTATTTTGGGAAGATTGCCTAATTTTTTGCAGAAACTCCATATCTGACTTTTAAAAAATGTCTTACGTTTTAATCCATGAAGTATTGGCAGTTACAACCGTTTGATTGTTTTTCAGCATTTCATGGTAGAGGTTTAGTTGTTGGTTTTTCCTTTCAAAATAGCTGATTACTGATACACGTTCGTTTTCGAGAACTTCTTTTTTGTATGAAATAGTGATTTCGTTAAGTGAATAGTCTCTGTAAGTTACTCTTGGAAGGCTGTCCAATATCCAGCGGATATAAACGACATTATTTACATGTTGATTTGTATCTATATCAGAATTTAGGGCGACAAAATCTTTCTTTGAGTATTCATTTGCTTTGTCAGTTTTGAAAGAAGCAAAAAATATCGGTTCTTCTTCACCAGTCAACTGGTAAAATTCTGTAAGTTTGCTGTTGATTTTGGATGGTCTTTTCTTTTCACTGTTAAATAGTAGCCATAAAGACTCTGCTTGAACACACGTAGTATCACTGAAAATCAAATCGAATTTCCTGTATGCGTAGAATCTATCCATAGCATGAGGCCAGGTTCTTGCAGTAATTGTATCTCCAAAAGTAGGGTACTTCCCGTTAAGTGCTATATGCCATTTTAGAAGTAACCAGTTTAAACAATTATCTTGAAGATATTTATTTCTTTCAGGATCGCTGTTATTTTCGAAGGTAACAACATCATTGAAATAATTCAAAATAGATTCAAGCTTGAGTTTCCAGTTCCTATCAATTTCATGATATCTTACTCTATACACTTCTGAATATTTTTTCATTCTCGAATTTCCATCTTTCTAAGTATTCTTTTTATAAATGGTTCCTTTGATTTTGTGTATTCTTTTCTCTGGAATTGATATTTTCTGGCGAGATCCATTTTCAGCTTGCAGTATTCATCACGTACATCGGGATGATTTCTTAGATATTCTCTAAAAAAAATATGTGTTCTCCAAAAATCTGAATTTATTTCCACCATATGTATAAGAAATCCGGGCTTATCGAAATAACGCCTTTCAGGTATAGAATCTTCAGCCTCCGGCTGGTATTTGTAACCCAACGCGGTAAGGGGTTTAATTAGTTTTTCAAAATCCTCAATTTCTTCAATGCCAATCATGATATCAATAATCGGTTTGGCGCATAAGTATGGAATAGATGTACTTCCAATATGTTCAATATTGATACTTTCATCACCAAACTCAATTCTCATTTTTGAGCACTCTTTTTGAAAAACTTCCGGCCAATGTGGATTATAGGGAACGACTTTTACTGGTTTGTCCATTTTTTTACCCCCTTGTAAATTACATATCAGGGATATAGCCTTTAAATTGTGCTTTATAGAGCCTTGAATAATGGCCACCTTTTTCAAGCAGCACTTCATGACTACCCCGTTCAATTATACCCTTTTGTGTTATGACAACAATCTCATCGGCATGCTTTATTGTCGAAAGTCTGTGTGCAATTACAAGGGTAGTCCTTCCTTTGGATAGCTCCAGAAGGGAAGCTTGAATTTTCAATTCTGTTTCGTTATCGAGAGAAGAAGTTGCTTCATCCAGAATAAGGATCTGGGGGTCTTTCAGAAATACTCTGGCAATAGAAACTCTTTGTTTCTGCCCTCCAGACAGGAGAACTCCTCTTTCACCAATGTAGGTTTCGTATCCATTTTCAAGGGACATTATAAAGTCATGAATATTAGCTTTTTCTGCTGCCTCGATAACCTCATCGTACGTAGCATTGCCTCTGCCATATGCAATATTATCTTTAATGGTGCCAGCGAAGAGGAAAACATCCTGCTGGACAATGCCAATATTCTTTCTCAGAGACCTCAATTTTATGTCCCTGATATCGATACCATCAATAGTTATCTGTCCTTTATCTATTTCATAAAACCTTGGTATTAAATGGCACAGTGTGGTTTTTCCGCCTCCTGATGGCCCTACCAGTGCCAGTGTCTGTCCGGAAGGTATTGAAAGATTGATATTTTCCAGTACATTTCCACCACCGTCGTAAGAGAACGTAACATCCTTTATTTCGATATCTCCTTTTACATTTTTAAGTTCTACTGCATCTTCTTTGTCTTTAATTTCGGGTTTGGTATCCATTATTTCAACAAATCGTTCAAATCCTGCCATGCCTTCTTCAAACTGCTGTGTAAATTGCATGAGACGTCTTATGGGTTGAAGGAAGATCTCAATATATAAGAAATAGGCTACCAGAGAGCCAAAAGTAATGTAGCCTTTAAAATAAAAAAATCCACCAAAAGCCAGGACAGCTAATTTTAGCATATTTGAAAAGAAGTTAATTCCTGTTGTGAATTCCGCCATTGTTTTAAAGGCATATTCTCTAGATTCTTTGAATTCCTGATTTCCTTCATCAAATTTATCCATCTCATAATCTTCGTTTGTATACGATTGAGCAACTCTTATACCTGAAATGCTGTTTTCCAGTCTGGCATTTACATTTGCAATTCTTCTTCTAACATATCTAAATGCTTTGCCCATCTTTTTTCTTTTGTTCATGCCAAACCACAGCATGAAGGGTATGAATGCAAAAATAATTAGTGTTAACCAGACATTTGTAAACATAAGAATTGTGAAAGCTCCTATCAATGTAACCATTGAAATAAATAAATCCTCAGGTCCATGATGTGCAAGCTCAGTAACATTTCTCAAATCGTTTACAATTCTGGACATTATCTTTCCTGTCCTTACGTTATCGAAGTAACTGAATGAAAGTGTTTGAAGATGTGAAAATATATCATTCCTCATGTCGTATTCCATCCTGACACCAACAACATGTCCCCAGTAGTTAACAATATAATGAAATGCAGCTCTTACAATATATAGACCAAGCATAACAAGAGCCATAATTAAAAGAGCTCTCATGTTACCATTAGGGATGTGAACATCAAGTACCTGCTGGGTAAAAACCGGAAATACTAGATCAATTCCTGACATCAAGAAAGCACAGATCATGTCCAGTATGAATAGTTTTAAGTGTGGTTTATAATAGGAAATAAATCTCTTTAAAAGCATAAAACCTCCAGAATTTATTGTATCAAAATAAATGTTTTTTATATCTAGAACAATCATAAAACGCCTGATAGCTTATGTCAAGGTTAGCTTTCCTAATTATTATTTTATGGAAAGAACTGTAGCATATTCGACAACGTCTAATATCAGTATTAATTTCATTGACAGGGTGGTGATTTTAGTGAGAAGATCTTTTCTTATTTTGGGAATTTTCTGTCTGATGATTGGTGCTATGGTTTTTTCTAGCGAAACGATATTTGTTTTTAACAACTTTTCTTTTGTTGTTGGTGAAGCCGAGATTAATGGAGATCAATACACGATACAAATACCAAAGGATGTGTCATTTGATGAGAATAGTTTTATGCTAAATAATGCTCCTTCTCATACTCAAATTAGTTTTATCCGACCTGACAGTCTTACCACTCTTTACGAGAAAAATCTTGATAAAGCGGTTGAATTTGTTTTTGAAAGTGGCAAAAAGTTGAGCTTAACAGTTATTTCAAGTCTTCCTGTTTTAGAAGATCAGTATGGGAAGCTATATTACAGACCTCAGGGATATCCTATCTTTGAAAACACAGATTACAGAAACAGTTATGCAGTAAATATCGATTTCCCTTCTACGTTTGAAGGAAAACTCACCTATTCTTACTTATTGAGAGGAACTCAGTGGAATACCAGTTACAGACTTGATATTGAGGAAGGGAAAGCAAAATTTACAGGTAACTACATTATAGATCTTGGTTTTCTTACTGAAGACAGAAAACTGTATCTGGTTTCTGGAAATATCGAAGCTCCTCAATTTGTTGAAGATGTTGTTGGAAGAGGTATGGATAATCAGGTAAAAGCATTTACTGCTGAAGCAGTTGGTATTATTGAAGGTACACCAGATATTCGCGTTTACTCGGTTAAAACCCCTCTAAAAGATACAAAGGTAGAGTACACGTTTTTCTCGGATATGGTTGATTTAAGAAAAGAATATGTATTTAGACCAACATATTCTGGACAGCTGGAAAGTGTTTTCATTGATTATATTTCAGAGGATTTTGATTTTGAGTTACCCGATGGAACTGTTCAAATCTTTGATGGTTATCGTTATGCGGGATATAGTGTAATAGGCAAAACAATTTCAGGCGAAGACTTAGTTCTAAAAGGAGCTTCTCGTTCTATTGAGGTAAAGGGAAGATTTGTTAGAAAATATGATGGTTTATATCATGATATGAGGGAATATGAGAATTATTATACCGT
>JASMTM010000061.1:0-5285 GCA_041694295.1 Petrotogales bacterium | reverse complement strand
GACCATTTGCTATTTCATCAGAATTGAAAAATAAGAATGAGTTTAATCCTTTCTCCAGTCCGGATAGTGTAAAGTTCCCGGTGCCAATAACCGAACGTTTCATGTCAGAAATAAGAAATTTTGAGTGAATAAGCGCCTCTGAAGAATCGCACATTACTTTAAATGCTGGATCTAACAGCATTGTTCTCTGAATAGTTGAATTATCCACCATTGCTTCTACATGAACACCTTTATCCACAAGACAGTTCAATGAATCTATTATTTCAGGGTGATCAAGTGAAAACGCTACTACTAGCAGCTCATCTTTAGTTTCTGCAATAATCTCGATAACTCTTTCCAGAACAGAGTTATCTTTCGTAAAGGAAACATCAACTGAGTAAAGGTTTGTGGAAACAATCACAAAAACAAGTATCAGAAAAACAAAAAAGGGACCCAACCGGTCCCTCTTGTGGTGGAGTCGAAGGGATTCGAACCCTCGACCTTCACAATGCCATTGTGACGCGCTCCCAGCTGCGCTACGACCCCACTTAATAATCATTATACATCACCGTATTTTTGTTTTCAATAATACTTAAAATGTCTTCCCTCTCTTTGCAATCCACGTAATAACGACAGGAGATGCAATATAAAGAGAAGAATATGTTCCTACTATAACGCCAGCCAATATTCCAAATGCAAAGGGTTGTAATACCTCACCAGAAAAGATGTATAGAACTAATACTGCAATAAAGGTTGTCAATGAAGTATTAATAGATCTTATAATAACTTCGTTAATACTTGAATTTACAATTTCAGTTATTGGTTTACCCCTTAGCTTTTTAAGATTTTCTCTTATCCTATCGTAAACAACAATGGTATCATTCAATGAATATCCCAGTAATGTAAGAAAGGCTGCTATGACCGGAGCATTAAATTCTATTCCAAATATACTGTATAGTCCAAGAACAATCACCAGATCATGTACAAGAGCCAGTAGAGCACCTAGCCCAAAAACAAATCTGAATCTTATAGTTATATACAGCAAAACAAGTGCGACCGCCACAATCACAGCTGTTGTCATATATCCTTTTATTTCCTGAGCTGCAAAACCCGATATGGTATTAACCGAAACAATGTCATCTTTTGTAACACCCAGTGGTTCATTGAGTGCTTTGACTATATTTTCCTCAAGCTTTTCAGCTGTTTCTCCCGTTACAATAACAGAAAACCTTGCTTTTGTAACAGTTCCCCCCTCAAGGGTTTCTGAAAGAGGACGCTGTTTTATAATCCTGGCACTTTCAAATAGCTCGTTTTCTTTGACAAGATATTCACGTACTTCGCCAACTGTAGTATCAAGATTAGAGACGGTAAAACTTATTTCAGTGCCTCCTGTAAAATCAACTCCAAAGTTAAAGCCTTTACTAAAAATGAATATTAATGCAACACCGATGATTATTAATGAAATCATCATGAATATTTTTCTTTTGCTTACGAAATTAAACTGCTTCATTGCGCATCGTTCCCTTCAACGCGAGCCTTTTTCAAATAGCGGTCTACGTTAATAGCACCTTCCATACCGGAAAGGATTGCTCTGGAAACAACAAGATTTGTAAACATCGCTCCAATAACACCGATTATCAATGTGGTTGCAAAACCTTTAACTGTGCCTGTTCCAAAGTAAAGAAGCACCAATCCGGCAATTATGGTTGTTAAATTGGCATCAAAGATCGTCCAAAATACCTTGCTAAAACCACTAGATATGGCATTTTCAATGGTTTTTCCAAGTTTTAATTCTTCCTTTACTCTTTCAAAAATCAATATATTTCCATCGACAGTAGTTCCTATGGTCAAAATGATACCTGCGATTCCAGGAAGTGTTAGTATTGCTTCAGTTAATGAAAGTATACCGAACAACAATACGGCATTAAAAACCAAAGCAATATCAGCTGTAATTCCCATCAATCCATATACTGCAATCATATAAATCATTACAATAATTATACCTGCAATACCTGCTAAAAGTGCGGCGTTTATGATATCTTTACCGAGTGTGGGTGATAAAATCTGCTTGTTAAATGCATCCAGTTCAACCGGTAAATTCCCACTGCTTACCAGTACTGCGATATCTCTTGATTCTTCAACAGTCTGGATCCCTTCTATTACTGCTTGTCCATTTCTAATTGCTGACTGGACAACCGGTGCAATAATTACGCTTTCATCAAGTATAATTGCAAGTCTCTTTTCAATATCACTAGCGGGTATTCCTGATTTATAAGAAGTAATTTTTGAAAATATATCAGTTCCAGTTTGATTAAAGTCTAGTGAAACCATGTAACGACCCTGTCCGGGCTGAGGATTCTGATTTACAAGAGGTTTCGCATCAACTATAGTACTACCATCAAGTTCGTAATAATCATTACTTACATTGATTTTCGTACTTATAAGATACCAGGTGTTATTAACCTGTCCATTTTGAATTTCCCCAAAATCTATATCCTTAAGCCAGTATATTTCAGCGTCACGTGCTCTTCGTTTACTCACCTCAAGCCTAACAGCCGAAGGAATTGATGGTGTTGATTCATTTGTTTCTATGGCAAGAACATCTGCAAAATATAACTGACCTGTTTGACCGATTAAACTTTCTGCTCTATCTATATCTGTAATGCCAGGGATCTGAACCCTTATTCTAACAGGTGGTATTTCTTCACCGTAACTTATCCTCGAAATCACTTTTTCTACAGTAGCTTCAGTAAAACCAGCTGCGTCAAGCCTTCTTCTCAATATTTCAACTACTCTATCAGCAAGTGAATTTAACTCTTCAGTACTTCCTTCAGCCAGCATCTGGTACTCCAGTAGTGTACCACCCTTAATATCCAAACCAAGCTTGATATTGTTTGATATTTTTTCAAGATAAGTATTTCCCTCAGCATCACCTCGAGGAATTATTAATGGTAAAACGGCTAATAGGAGCACTGCAACTGTTACAATTAATCTTTTTTGGTTCGCTCTCATGTTTTATGTCCGAATTTCGGACAGCGCACCCCCTTTCAAGACAAAATTACTTCATTGATTTTTCTGCTCTATATCTGGTTCTACGTTTTCTGTGCCTTCCTGCTTACCTAGTATAGCTGTAATGGAGCGCCTTGTTAAATCAAGTTCAGCACCTTTTCCTGTACGAATTCTTACTGTATTTTTTTCCATGTTTGTTACTTTGCCAATAATTCCACCAGCAGAAACCACTCTATCTCCAACTTTGAGCTTTTCCATCATTTGTTTAAACTTTTTTTCTCTTCTTCTCTGTGGAAACACAATCATGAAGTAGAAAAGTGCTACCATTATTACCAACCAGATAATAATTCCAGTTATCCCACCTGCACCACTTGAAGGTGCAGCCTCAGTTTGGGCAGGTTCAGAAGTGGCTGGACCGTATAAAACAAAACCTAAAAGTTCTGACATTTTTTAATACCTCCCGCAATTAAACATCGAAAGCAATTTTACCAGATGTCTGGATTTTATTCAAGAAAAGAAGTGGAAAGGTGAACATAACCATATCTATATGAAAGCATACATTATGATATAATTTCGAATAGAATTCGCTCGCAAACCAACATATTAAAGAATGCCTGAACAATCAAGGAGGTAGCCTATGAGAAGTAAAATATTAAAAGATGCAAAGGAAAAGATGGAAAAAACAGTTGAAAAAACCAGAGAAGAATATAATCACATGCGTACAGGTAGACCTTCTCCTGCAATACTCGAGGAAATAAAGGTTGATTACTACGGAGTTCCAACGCCGATAAATCAATTGGCAACGATAAATGTTGCTGAAG
The DNA here is from genome assembly GCA_041694295.1 of Petrotogales bacterium. GTDB lineage: Bacteria > Thermotogota > Thermotogae > Petrotogales > Kosmotogaceae > JASMTM01. The sequence continues at coordinate 1,476 of JASMTM010000061.1, read as the reverse complement.
ATAGGACTCTTATTATAAAACCATGGGATAAGAATTTATTAAGTACAATAGAGAAATCCATTCTTGCTTCAAATCTTGGACTCACACCAATGAATGATGGAACAGTTATTAGATTGAACTTCCCAACACCGACAACCGAACAAAGAGAAAGATGGGCAAAAAATGCTAAAGATACATGTGAAAAAAGCAAAATTGCCATTAGAAATATTAGAAGAGAAGCTATAAAAGAAGCTAAAGAAGCAGAAAAAAGCAAGGAAATGACTGAAGATGATCTGAAACGCTTTGAAGATGAAGTTCAAGATCTAACAAATGAGTATATTGATAAACTTGAACAAGTCCTTGAAAAGAAAACAAAGGAGATTATGGAATTTTGAGAAATGGTCTGCAGCATGTAGCTTTTATAATGGATGGGAACGGTCGATGGGCTAAAAAACGTGGTCTTGACAGGACGGAAGGCCATAAAAAAGGTGCCCAGGTTGCAGAAAGGATAGCAAAAAAAGCAAAAAAAGAAAACATCCGTTATATCACTTTATACGCTTTTTCAACTGAAAATTGGAAAAGACCTCGAGAAGAGATCGATTTTTTATTGCAGCTTGTAGTAACCTATCTAGAATCACGAATAGAAGAAATGATATCAGAAGATGTCAGATTACGGTTCATGGGTCGAATTGAAGAACTTCCATTAAAAACCAGAGAAGCATGTAAGAAAATCGAATCAAAAACTAATAATTGCGGTAAAATTGATGTGATTGTCGCTTTAAATTATGGTGCAAAAACAGAACTGGTTGACGCTTTCAAAAAAATAATTAGAGCCGGTTTTACTGATATAGAAGAAGAAACTATCTCTGATCATCTATATTTTCCAGACGTTCCCGATCCCGATCTTGTAATTAGAACATCTGGAGAAAAGCGTTTGAGCAATTTTATGCTATGGCAATGTTCATATAGTGAACTTTATTTTACAGATATCCTCTGGCCAGATTTTGATGAAAAGGATTTCGAAGATGCTGTTGAAGAATATTCCAGGAGAAAACGTAGATTTGGTAGTGTCGACAATCAGGGTATGAATTATGAATGAACATCGCAAAGAACTATTTACAAGACTTGTAACTGCAGGAGTTGTGGCACCTTTCGTTGTCGCATGCTTCGTAAATTATTACTCATTAATAGGGCTTGTAGCAACAGTTTTATTGTTTGCAACCTATGAATATACAAAATTCACCCTAAAAAATGATGGACATCAAGTACTAAAATTGGGAATAGTAGCTATTGTAACCATAACATCAATAAGTTATGGATTACTTCTGTATAAACTTTATCCGCTAAAGGATAACTTCAGGATGCCCGAACTAATTTTCGCATTATCGTTGATAACATCATTAACAATGATAATAGTTGTAGTAAAGGACACTACAAAAGCGAAAAGAATGATGACAAATAGTATTTTCTCGATATTTTATATTGGATTAAATCTTT
>JASMTM010000060.1:0-2590 GCA_041694295.1 Petrotogales bacterium | reverse complement strand
TTGATTAATCCAAGTATAACACCACCAAAAATTGGAAAATAAAGGGCATTAAAGAAATAATTATTACTATTAAGAAGAAAAATAATCAATTGACTCAACACCGTATTGAAAAGAAAAGATACTGTCGCCGTAATAATAGCTATAAGTATTACATAAATCATTTGTTCACTCCCTTCTTTTCACTTTTGTTAAGAATCGAGTAGGTAATTCCCAGAAATAATTTTCTGGGAACGTTCCTCTCACAAAACCGGACGTACGGACCGCGTATCCGGCTCTTCAAATATCTTATTGTTATTCTCTAAAACAAGATAAAATTCCAACTTCAACTTTCGTTAAATCAAACAGTCCAAGGTTATCAAAATATTCATTTGGTAATGCCTTGTGTATGTGATAGCAACTAGAATTCTTCCATTTATTCACAGCAATCTTTGGTAGCTCTCCTTCTAAACCTTTTCTTCTAAGGATTTTGTGAAGGGGTTTATAACTCTTCCATTGTGCCATTTTAATCATTCGAAGTCTTCTTCTAATCCAGCTCATGAGTTCACCCAGTAGTCTTTTACAGTTTGCAATTTTGTAATAATTTATCCACCCTTGTAATATTTGGTTGAGTTTCATTATTATCTGTTTCATTGGTCTGCTTTGATTTCTACGTGTTACTTTTCTTATTTTGTCCTTAATTCTTTGTATGCGTTTTCTTTCGATTGCGATGTATTTTCCTGTTATATATGTTCCTAGAAAGTTTACTCCTTGGGACAAATGCGTCACCTTTGTTTTGGTTGCATTAATCTTTAGTTTCATTTCCTCTAGTTTTCTTTCTGCTATTTGCTTATACTTCATTAGTTGTGCTTTAGTTTTTGCAAACACCAAAATATCATCGGCATAACGTACTATTCGGATATCATTTTCTCGCATATATTTATCAAATGCATCCAAATATACGTTCGAAATTAGTGGTGAAATGACGCCACCCTGAGGCGCGCCAGTTTCTGTTGGCTTTAATCCACCGTCTTCTACTACGCCAGATTTTAAGAACTGTTTCAATAAGTTTAAGACTTTTCCATCACTTACTCTTTTATTAAATGAGTCTATTATGATTTCATGGTCTAGTGTGTCAAAGCATTTTGACAAATCCATATCTAATACATATTTTAGATTGTATTTTGCCATAAACATTTCTGCTTTTGCTATTGCTTTTGCACAAGATTTCTCTGGTCGATAACCATAACTTGATGGGTGAAAATCTGGGTCAAAGAGTGGCTCTAGGATTTGTTTTGTTGCTTGTTGCACTATTTTATCCTTTACCGTTGGTAATCCAAGTTTCCTTGTCTTTTGCCCTTGATTAATTTCTACTCGTCTCACTGGTTTTGATTCGTAACTGTTTGTCTTCAGCGCCTGATGAATCTCATCACCAACTGTCCAAGGTATTTCATCTGGTGTAATCCCATCTATTCCTGGGCCTTTGCCACCCTTCTTTACCTTTTCAATGGCTAAAGAAATATTTTCTTTATCGTATATTTTGTCGATTAAGCTGTAATACTTCTTCATGAGTTTCCTCCTGCACTTTTGGTTTTCATCACGTTCAGTCAATAGTTTACTCTTTTACAGGTGCTTTGTTTTCATTATTTGTAGGCGTCTTTAGCTCGAAGGCAATCTTACCTTACTTCCTAATGATACTGCACTAACCAGACCTGTTTCTCAGTCAATTATTCAATTGACCAATCCTAGGTTCTTTTGAGTTTCTCATCTCTCTTTGTTTTGTTTTTCCATAAAATCGCTTTCTACTTTTAAACGTTCTTCGATATTTGTTATCATGCTTCGCATTAAATTTATTTCTTTCAAAACAAACTTATCTAATAGACTTTGCTATTAGTCCTTTAGGTTTTATCCTCCAGTCTGTTACCAGCTTTCTCAGGCCTAAAGTTCATCACTACTACCACTTACTCTGCATACTACTAGCCCATCGATGCTTGTCTTTCAACTTGTCATCAATGTTTAAATAGCTGTTAGTACTTCCCAGGTTAAATTTATTTGCTTCTGACTAAATCTATCCATTTTAACATATATAACTTTTGTTGGATTTTGGGCTTTCCCACTTTTCGCAAGGTTACCCTTTATATATGCCAATCTTGGTTCAGGCTTTCGCTTTATATTCTAGCCAGCGACCTCAGCTTCCTTCAGACAGTATCGTCACCGATAACGCCCTTGCCTATTTCTTGTCTTCTCTCCAACTAGCGACAGGGTTTCTTTCAACCCATTAGCTTAATAAATATGCCTGGCAAACAAAACAAAAATAGCGCATAATGCGCTATTTCCTTATTAATGAGAACATCCATCGCCATGATGGGCGTGGTCATTACATACTGATTCTGTTGATTCAATTTTTCCTTCTAAATACTCTTCAATAACTTGATCTAATGGTCCAGCTACACCTACAACAACTTCTATGTCTTCAGCATTAAATATTTGTTGAGCCTTTGCTCCCATACCCCCAGCCATAATAAGATTGACATCGTTACTTGATAAAAACTTTGGCAACACACCCGGTTGATGTTTAGGACTTTTTAAAAATTCTTCTGATTCTACTTTGTTA
>JASMTM010000059.1:0-6800 GCA_041694295.1 Petrotogales bacterium | reverse complement strand
AGCTCCTGTCAATATCGATATTTTTTCATGTTCCAGCATGATACCTACAAGCGTTGCGTACCCTCTTGAAGGGATGCCCTGGTATTTATCTGTAAAATACCTATCATCACGATTTACCCTTACAGGTATTCTCTTTGCCAGCCCGGGTGACAAATTCTCTGGATCAGTTTCCCATTGTTTTTTCGTATAACCCTCAAAGAACTTTTTGTAGAGATAATTTCCGACTTGAGAAATAACTGCATCCTTAAAATTCTCAGGTGGGTTAGAAAATGTTGAATCTTCTACTTCACCTTTTAAAAAATTGCTGACTTCTTTTGAATCTATATTAGTTCCATACAGCCGACAGATCGTATCTCTGTTAATTGGGAAGGGCACGTACATACCATCTACATAGCTTTTTACTTTATGTTGATAATATTCAAATTCTGTGAATCGATTGGCGAATTTCCACGCGTTTTCATCATTCGTGTGAAAAATATGCGGACCGTATTTGTGTACGGTTATCCCATTTTCATCCCTGTAATCATAACAGTGCCCACCAATATGATTCAGTCGTTCTACAACAAGAACCGTATAATCGCGTTCAGCAAGTATTCTTGCTGCTGTTGCTCCTGCAAGTCCTGCACCTACCACGACAACATCCCAATTCATAAAATCACTCCTCAAGATTTTTCTGACCGGGTTCTACTGTGCGCCCTTTTATACCATTTAAACCATCTTCCAACCCCTTCTTTGCAAAGGGTACAACCTCTGGTTTTACGATCTTCCAGATAAGCAAATCTAGACTGAAATACAACTTCAGAAAAAACTTCACGAATCCATTGTTCTGAAACATCAAAAAAGCATTTCTGAAGACGTAGTAGACTTTCCAGGATGCCATATCAGGTTTTGAAAAAAACAATTTCTGGATTCTGTCTAGCTTGGCCCAATCTCTGTGCAGTATATAACTCCCTCTAACTGTAAATACCTTATAGCCCAATTTTTTCGCTCTAAAAGTATATTCCGCATCATCATAATAGAGAAAAAAATTCTGATCGGGGAATCCTATCTTCCCTACAACTTCAGTTTTTATGAAATATCCAACAAACATACCGAAAAGTCTCATCTTCTTTCGGGGCTCGCGATTTTCTTTAACAAGTCTCTCAAATTCTTCGGGACTCGTAATCATCTCATTCTGAATAACCCCTATTCGTCTTTGCAATTTATTCGGCTGTGAATTGTAAAATGCCAGTAATTTTTCAAGGGCATTTTTAGCAGGAAAGCCGTCATCATCCATCAACCAAATCCAATCGAATTCAAATTTATCGTATATGTAGTGTATTCCCCTGGAGAAACCGCCTGCCCCACCCAAATTTTCACCGGTGTTTACAATCTCCAGGCTTTCATTCTTATTTTTATAGGCGTTAAGAAAATCTTCTGTATCATCTGTACTACCATTGTCTACAACAACTACACAGTCCGGTTGTCTGGTCTGGGTATAAATCAGATCCAGTGTTTTCTCCAGCAGATTTCTACGATTAAACGTCACTACAAGCGCTGCTATTTTCGGCATTGGATGATTTCCTCCAAAAATTATAGATCATTAAATAAACAATCTCAAAAAATATGTGGAAATAATAGGTGGCAAATCGCCAGATGATTACACCCGCCACAACCTTCGAAGCATTGAAGGCCAATCCACTAAGAACAAGATTGTAGACACCTTCCACGCTTCCACTTGCTCCAGGACTTGGTACATAATAAACAACTAGATTTAACGTCAAAAATAACAAGAACAACTCCCATAAACCAATGGTAATACCACCAACAATATTCAAAACTACGTAGAGTGAAAGTGTCTGAAAGAATATTACAGCTCCACCCAGAAAAAGGTCAATAAGAATAAAGAAAAATTTCTTACTCCAAAGAAATGTTATGCTCTTTTCAAAATTGTTCACCCACTGTTCGAAGGATTGTAGTAATTTTTCCTTTTTTAATATTTTTCTCAACAATTTCCCCATAAAGGTTCGATCAATAAAAGCCAGAAGATGGTAAAGGACCCTTGGCTTCCACAGTAATAATCCAAAAATCAATACAGTTGATGCTGCTACAATTAACCCAAGCATTATGAACTTCGAAGCTATGCCACCGCTCATGCGTAATAAAGACAGGATAGTTCTTAAAAATATCAATACAGTAGCTGTTGAAAAAATGAGGAACTCTGTAAACCTTGACATAAAGATATTTGTGGCATCTTCTGAATTCACACCAATTGTTGTCAGGTGATATGCCTGAAAAGGTTGTCCGCCGCTTGCCATTGGCGTTAGGTTGGAAACAAAATAACCAACTATACTATTGTACACCACATCCCCCGGCGTGATATCTATCTCCATTTGTGAAGTAATTAGCTTCAATCTTACGGCATCAATAACGTAGATAACGGAATAGATCAAAAAAGGATACAGCAATAACTTGTAGTTTACTCTTTTCAGCACAGCTATAATCTCATTAATATCAAAAATAAATGAAATAATTATATTTACAGTTAGACCTATGACCAAGACAAGAACAACGGTCCAGAATATGCTTTTTCTACTCCCGGTGAGTTCTTTCCCAGTTTTCATAGTACCTCCAAATCATTTAACCGGTAGCCCATTTTTTACCTTTTCATAAAGCTGCAGGGTATTTTCTGTAAAGCGCTCAATTGTGTACTCACCAGACATCTCATAGGATTTTTTTGACATTTTAGTTTTTGTTTTATCATGTTCCAGTATCGCCTTCATGCCTTTCCACATTTCCTTTTTGGTTTTATATTTATAACCATTTACACCGTTTATAACCATATCTTTAATACTTGAATCATCGTACGCAACCACAGGGAGTTTACTTGCCATTGCTTCAATAAAAGTAACGGGATGTATTTCCGTATGAGAGGCACTAACAAAAATATCCGAAGAACGATAGGCAAGACTAATTTCATCTGGCCAGCTAAGATAACCAGTGAAAACAACATTATCAGTCACGCCAAGTTCTGAAGCTAGCAGCTCATAATTTTTTCTTTCGGGTCCATCACCAACGAGCAATAACTTAACATTAGGTATAAATTCAGATAAATGTTTGATATTGTAAATCAAACTATCCACACTTTTTTCTTTTCCCATTCTCCCCACAAAAATCATAACTCGTTCATCATTTTTGATTCCAAAACGCTTTCGGAATTTTTTTCTCTTATCTTCATCATCATCGGGTATATTGTAAAAAGGTGCTAGATCGATGCCATTTGGAATTACAACTATTGGAGTTTTATCGTAATAATTCAGCAGAAGTTTCTTCACTTTCTCAGATGGAGCAATCAATGTATTCGATGCCTTGCAAATGACACCCAACCAGTAATCAAACAAATCTTTCATCAAGTATTCAACAAGCGGTGAATAATATCTGACATACTCATCGTACATAGTATGCATTGTATGCACCATTGGCACCTTGTATTTCTTTGCTACTTGAAAGGCCTGTACCCACATGGAAAATTCCGTATGCGTATGGATAATGTCAAGTTTAAGGTCTTTCACCCAGTTTTGTAAAGACAACGATAAAGGAGTTCCGATCCTGTGCTGAGGCTCTCTGAAAAACTTCATAGAAGGAACCCGGATAATGTGATCTTCTTCGTTAGCATCAGGATGTTTTACAGTAAAAATATAGACACTGTGTCCGCGTTTTTTTAATCCTTTTTCAAGATTCCTTATAACAGTCACAACACCGTTAACCTGTGGAAGATATGTATCTGTAAAAATTCCGATGTTCATATTGTTTGGCATTAAACACCACTACTGTTGATTAATGCCTTCCCCCTTTCAAACACTAAAGAAACGTTTATCAGCATAATGTTTGCGTGTCCCTCGTATAATAACAAAACAATTCATTATTTTGTATTATTCTTTTGCCCCGTTAAGAACTTTTCCTTATCAACCGGGATATAACGTTTATTATTACCATATTTAAATGCAATTATCAAAAACAGCACTGTTATCCCCAAAAATATCCATGGTATCGCTGCCCCAATGCTGGCATAAAGTGTTCTCCCTTCAGCTGGAACATATTCAAATTCATCTATTATAAATTCATCATCGTTCTCAAATATCGATGGCATACGCTTTAAAACCCTGCCGTATGGATCAACAATCCCCGTAAAACCTGTATTGGACACCTGAATAACGTATATTCTGTTCTCAACGGCCCTCATTATGGCCTTTGAAAAATGCTGTACCAGGCCTGTTTTTATATTGAACCATCCATCATTGGTAGAAATGACCAGCAATTTTGCCCCTTCATTCACAAGTTGCCTTGATACCTCGGTATAATATGAATCAAAGCATATCTGAGCACCTATCTTCTGTCCTTTCATATCAAAAATGGTGAACTTATCACCTGCACTGAAGAAATCCAAAAACTTCAAAAATTCAAACATTCCAAAAACTGATGGATATGGCAAAAACTCAGCGAATGGACTAAGTCTAACTTTAGCATAATAATCATCACTGAAGCCTTCATCATTTATTACACGAAGCTGATTGTAGTTTTTTTCTTCATAAATAGGAAATCCAATAAGTATCTCAAAATCCTTAGTTTTAGCAATATCGATCAGTTTATCACCGTACTCTGAATTTCTTATATCAAACATAAAAGTTGCTTCAGGCATAATAACAACAGAATCTTCAGGAACCTGTGATAGTGCATTATTTACAACTTCAAATATTTCATCGGTTGAATCATTGTATTTTAATGATTGAGTAAAGTTAGTTTGAATAATCGATACCTGCTTCTTTCCATTTAGATCGGTAATATTAACTGGAATAAAACGATCAATCATTCCATTAACCACAAAAACCAGGCCAAAAAATGCTGCCAAGGTTAACAACTTTATCTTCCAACTGTTGAGTTTTTTCACCTGATAAAAAACCAACATATTGAACAAAACAATGACAAAAATTAGTAGAAGTGGGCCACCAATTGAAGATAGCTGAAGAATTCCCGTATGATTAACCAGTGCATCAGATAGTCTGGCTCCAGTAAATCCAAGATCACCCACCGATCTAAGATATTCCAAAAAACTGAAAAAAGCCGCTACAGTAACAGACCAGATTAGCATTTTATCTTTAAAATAGTGCGAAAAGAAAGAAAAAAACACACCAAATCCAAAAAATGGCAAAGCCATGATGACGCCCATTAAGAAAAAGGTTATGGCTCCTACAAAAGAAGGAAATCTGTTAAGCACCTCTGGAACATTTACTGATAACACCGGAAATAACCAGAAATGTGAAACCAAAAGATATATATAGCCAAACAGAAACCCTGCGAATCCTGCTTTTACCGGACTTAGCTTCTCCAATGTAAAGAAAAGCGGTACAAGAGCAAACCAAATCAGTCCTCCCCATAGCATCCCGGGCATCGAAAGTGCTACCAGTAATGATGATATAACTACACCTGTCAATTCAATCATTCTCCTTTAGTATCTTTTCCACTGCTTCAGCCACACCACTTTCATCGTTGGTTTTGCAGGTTACATAATCCGCGTGTCTCTTAACATCTTCGGGCGCATTTTTCATGGCCACGGAAAAACCTGCTTCCTTCATTACATCAAGATCATTGTAGTTATCTCCAATATATGCCACTTCGCTTTTTTCAGTGCCTGACACATTTCGCAAATAATTCAGACCAACAGACTTCCGAACACCCGGTCCAAAAAATTCATAAAACGAATGATTCTCTATGGTGTTATTCTTCACCACAGATATCCTTTCAGAGAAATGTTCAATCTTATCAATTACTTCTAAAATCTTTTTTTCAGGTCCTTCCAGTGCGACTTCAACAACACCGTCGTGATCAATATGATCTATAACATTATCACACACACGTATTCTAAAACTGTTATGTTCATAATAATTAGCATATGGAGTATCAGGGATCTCTTCTACATGCATGTCGGGAAATTCAAAAAAATCTTTATACAGAACACAGTTTACTTGTGCTTTCTTTGCTTCTATTATTATATTTCGTGCAATGTTTGAATCTAACTTTATTGCTCTTAGAATTCTATTCTTGTCAGCCCCGTGTAGAATTAATGCTCCGTTCTGGTATACTACCGGTATATCAAGTTTCAGTTGCTCAATATACTCCTTAGCCGAGATATAACTTCTTCCTGTTGATATGGAAATTTCTACACCTTTTTCTAAGCATCTTTTCAAAGCTTTTATATTGTCATCGCTAATTTCTTTGTTATGGTCAAGCAGTGTACCATCAAGATCAATCACAATAAGTTTAATCATGATTATTTTCCTCCAAACATTCAACGATCTGAAATGTGTGTAATTTATTATTCTTTGACTCAATCCACTCTACTTTAATCGGGAAGGCAAACTCGGGCTTCAAACGTCCATTAACCACCCATTTTCTGGAATGTTCCGTTCTATACAACGCCGGATTCACTACAAGCTTGAGTTTTACAGGTTGCATAATCCATTTTACATCATGTATTCCTTCAATGCTTAATATTCTACTGGATATCGTTTCTCTTAACGAAATATCCGGTACGGGTCTGACGTTAATTAGAGCGATATTTTTTGACAAAGGTCCGATAATTTTAACATTTGCAATTTCTCTTTCCATCGAACCTATGTGATCAAGCAATACCTCATTTGCTGTGGAAACCGCGTAACCATGAAATGAAGGATTTGCCATTATTTTTAATAAATGCTTCAGCTTACACCCTTCCCTTATATTTCCTTCGCCGATACGAGGAACCTCAAATCCAAAGTAATCAA
>JASMTM010000058.1:0-4719 GCA_041694295.1 Petrotogales bacterium | reverse complement strand
AAAGCCGGAGGAAGGGACTACCTGTTATTATTCCAGCAGGCAAAATCCATATCTGAAAAAATACTATAAATCATCTTATATAAAAACGGTGCCTTGAAGGCACCGTTTTTTTCTTTTCTTATGGAAAAATTTACTGACCAGATGAAAATTCAGCAGAAGCAAAAAAGTCATCATACAAATAAACAGTCTCGTCTCCTACAACGTAAAATGAATCACTTTTTGTTGTTATATAATATGAATCAGATTTTCTATACACATCAAGAGTGATCGAATGATCACCTTTAAATAGCTTAACAGTGGTTTCATCATACGTATTTATAGTATCAATATGTTTTCCATCAACACGTATATCAACGGTGGTATCATAATAGCTCCACTGTAAATCATTATAAAAAGTAATTTCATACATTTTAAAAAGGAAACATCCATTTAATGTAAACATCACCAAAACTGTAAAAATTATCAATATTGCCAACTTCTTTATTTTACCAGCCATGTTGTCCTCCTATATCAATCAAGATAAATTTCTTAAAAAATGTTTAGATTTTTCTACTGTATCGAGTAAGTGCCAACAAATAGTAGCGTGAAATTAATCACTGTTCCACCCAAGACCCAGAGGGCTCCTGAGCCTTTTCTAGCTCTTTTGTAGGTTTCAGTATAGGTTCAGATGAGTTCTGGTTCATTTACAAGTGATTCTATATAAATCAACCGTTCATTAGGAACAGAATAATTTCTAACAAATGAAACTACCGGTGTCAACACCGGGAAAAGAACACCAAAAAAACAATGTGCCCAGTTTTCTTACATCCTGTCTAGCGTGTTCTTTTGCCAGTGTTCTTACCTTAGAAGCACTTATTGAGCTTGCACAGAGCATAGAAGCAAGACCGATTATTAACAAAATTACGACGAACTTCTTCACATACACCTCCCCCCTTAATAATTTAAAAACGGTACCCTTCCTAGGGTACCGCTTTAACCAATCAAGTTATTTAAAATGTCACCGTTACTCCAATCCATGGAGCCGGAACTGGAATTAGTCCAGTAATTACTCCCCATAAGACATTCAATCCACCTGATAAATAAAGGTAATCAAAACGTGAGTCTTTCATGGGTAATGGGTATGTTATGCCTGCTCCTGCATTTAAACCTAAAACCGCAGCATTGGGGCCAACTTCCCAGTATAAGTTTACTTTTTCAGGTTCCACAGGATTGAAATAACTTCTCCACGTATAACCAAGAATTGATATACCCTGAACACTTGTAATTTGTCCTGCTTCATTGAGCTTTGGCCAGCCATACACTATCGTATCCCAGCCTGCCCAGGTAAGTTTACTGTCACCTACATTTGCCTCCTCAGCTGAAAACGCGAATGTCGCTACAACTAATACCGCAATCAACAGCATCAGTAACTTTTTCATTTTGCACCTCCCCTATAATTAAAAATCAAAGAACTACAATTTCATCAATTTAAGATTTTAAACTACTTTGATCGAAAAAACCAAGAACTTCTTACTGTTTTAATACTGTTATTTTCGTTAAAATGATATAGCTTAAACAAAATCAATTCAGTCAAAGAAAGCAGTCATAAATTCAAACTAAAACGTAACGGCTACACCAATCCATGGGTAGGGAAAAATAATGTCATATAAAATGTCAGTGAAATCGAAATCTAATAAGCTCCACGCAGATATTGAAACTTCCAGTCCTCCTGTAAGATAAAGATGGTCAAATTGTCCATCTTTTAATGGTAAAGGATATGTTAGACCTACACCACCCTGAACACCAAGAAAAGCTGCGTTTAAGCCAGCTTCCCAGTAAAAATTGACTTTTTCAGGTTCCATTGGGTTAAAATAATTTCTCCAGGCGTATCCTATGAGTGATATACCCTGAACGCTTGTAATTTGTCCTGCTTCATTGAGCTTTGGCCAGCCATACACTATCGTATCCCAGCCAGCCCAGGTAAGTTTACTTTCTCCAATACCTGCTCCATTTGCTGCAAAACTAAAGGTTGAAAACACAATGATTAGAACAAGAAATACTAATGCTTTTTTCATTAAATAACACCTCCTATTAAAAATTGTTAATACTTATCCTCAACGAATATTTTAACGTGTTTTGCCTTCAAAAACCTAATATTTTAAAATGTTTAAGACAAAAAAACCAATTATATCGTTCCTTTATAACAAATTAAGGTATCAATAACATTGAATGATGAATCAATTATTCTTGCAGTCAGGCCCCAAATAACCAGTTTTGGCATCCTATATCGTAGTGTACCTTTACCTGCAATTTGGATTTTCTCTGGATTTGACTTTTTTAAGTATTCATAAGAAACAAAAAATATGTCTTCCACTTCATCTGAGTTCAAAACAAAGGACGTTGATAGAACCCTTGTAACAAAGGGAAAAACTTTTATTGATGTAGTTATCGTCTGCTTTTCTCTTAAAGGAATTAATGAATTCACATACTCTACATTTGCACCTATCTCCTCTTTTAGTTCTCTTTTAGCAGCGTCAACAGGAGTTTCTCCCTTTTCTATAAAACCACCAGGAAAGCTTACTTGTCCGGGATGAAACCTGAGTTTTCTTGATCGCCTTGTAAAAATAATGTGGTATTCTCCATTTAATAAAACCAGTGGAACAACAATAGATGCTGATTTCAAATAAACACCTCTTATCAACCATATATTTTACAGGTATCTTATTAAATTTATATTATAATCCTTTCTACTGGCATATAATGGTAATGGAGGGATAAAATGAGAGCTGAAATAATAAATGTTGGAACCGAGATCCTTTTAGGAAATATTATCAACACAAACAGTGCTTATCTATCAAGGAAGCTGGCTGAACTTGGTATTAATCTTTACAAACAGACAGTGGTAGGAGACAACATGGAAAGACTTATGACTTCATTGAGCGATGCCCTGAACAGTGTTGATATCATAATTACTACAGGGGGGCTAGGTCCAACTCAGGATGACATTACAAAAGAAGCGGTAGCAAAATGCCTAAACAAAAAACTGGTTCTTGATAATGAATCAATGCAGCAAATCGAAAACTTTTTTATGAGTCGTAATAAAAATATGAATGAATATAACAGAAAACAGGCTTATTTTCCCGAGGATTCTATAATTCTTGAAAATACCGTAGGAACCGCTCCAGGTTGTATAATTGAGAGCAAAGAAAAGACGATTATTCTTCTTCCAGGACCACCTAATGAAATGAAAGAAATGTTCGAAAAAAACGTGTTCGATTACCTCAATAAAAAGAGCGAACAGATTATCCACTCCAGATTTCTCAGGTTATTTGGAATCGGTGAAAGTGATGTTGTGAAAATAATTGAAGATCTTATTGAAGAGCAGGATAATCCAACAATCGCGCCTTATGCTGATGGTTATCAGGTGTCGTTAAGAATCACAGCACGTGCAAAAGATAAAACTGATGCCATTTCATTGATAAATATGATAGAAGAAAAGATACAAAAAAGATTGGGTGAGTACATTTATGGAAGAGACTATGAAACACTTGAAAGTGTGGTACTGGACGTTCTCGCTAGTATGAATAAAACCATTGCTTTTGCAGAATCGTGTACTGGCGGAATGATTTCATCAAGAATCGTAAGTATTCCAGGAGCCTCCAGGGCATTTGTTGGATCAGTAATCGCCTACAGCAATGAGATCAAAATTCGTGAGCTCAACACTCAAAAGAAAACCTTAAGGAAATATGGCGCGGTAAGCGAAAAAACTGCTAAGGAAATGGCCATAGATATCAGAAAATCCTTTGACAGTGATATAGGAATTTCTACAACAGGAATTGCAGGCCCTACAGGTGGTACTCCAGAAAAACCCATTGGAACGGTTTATATAGGGTTGAGTTATGACAATAAGGTAGAAGTTTTCCATTTTCATTTTAAAGGTGATCGAAATAGAATTCGAAAATTAACAACGTTCCACGCTCTTAATATTCTCAGAAAATATCTCTCCAGTATTTCTTGATTACTTATCACTGCAGTGTTTAATGACTGTTATTATCTGACTAAATATTACTGAAAATCCGTTAAAAATACTTTATGCCGCAACCTAAATCTCTTTCAATCAGGTTTAATATCTTAAAAAACGGAGGTGAGTACAATAAGAAATATTGTAATTGTTATAATTATCTTAATCGTTACCTCTGTCGCATTTTCATCGGTTATTTATCTTGGAACCGGTTATAACGAAATATCTGAAATTACTTATGATGGTGAAAGATGGATCAAGAATCAATATTATTGTCCACCGCTAAGTAGTTCAGGTGTGGAAACAACTAGATATCTATATGTAAATCTACGTGACCTTGGTTTTTGTGTTGTCGATAAAGAAAACATGGTTATACTCGAGCAAATTGACACTTTTCATGCAGAAGACATTACATTTGACATCAACAAATTGAAATTCTACATAGCAGATGGAATTGGATTGAGCGTTTTCTTTTTAGAAAGTCCTTCAAAGGTTTGGAATAGAGGCACAATTCATTTAAGAGGATGGATAAATCAGGTAGAGCTTCTTGGTGATTACATTATTCTATCATCTTTATACGATGGAATTTACCTACTTAGAGAATGTTCAGGTCATTTTATTATGCTTGATTACGTCGGGCGCCCCTAGGATGATCCTCTGGAACAGCCATTTATGACACTCAGTAGAAGAACACATGGTAGAACAATCTATGTGGCAGC
>JASMTM010000057.1:0-24300 GCA_041694295.1 Petrotogales bacterium | reverse complement strand
TTGATTATGGAACAGCTTTAGGAGTTATAAGAGCAGCCATAGAAGATGGGAAAAAAATATCTGTTTATGCTGATGAAACAAGACCATATTTGCAGGGAGCCAGGTTAACAGCATGGGAATTAATGAAAGACAATATTCCCGTGACATTGATCACTGATAATATGGCAGGATGGGCAATGAAACAGGGGATGATAGACGCAGTAATAGTCGGAGCAGATAGAATTGCTTCAAATGGTGATACTGCAAACAAAATAGGAACATACTCACTGGCTATACTGGCAAAGGAGCACAATATTCCTTTTTATATAGCTGCACCTTTATCCACAATTGATATGTCATGCCCCGATGGAGAACATATTCCCATTGAAGAAAGAGACCACAAAGAGATTACACATATAAAAGGGCAGCAGATTGCACCGAACGATGTCAACTGTTATAATCCTGCTTTTGATGTTACACCAGGTAAAATGATTAAGGGTATCATAACGGAAAAGAACGTTGTCTATCCTCCTTTTAAGGAATCATTAAAGAAATTATTTAAAACATCTCAATAAATACAATCGGAGTGAAATGTATGAAACCCTTTGGGGTTATAAACAGTAGTGAAACTATTATCCTTTTTTCGCGGGAAGAACCAACTAAAGTTACAGCCAGCGGTCGTAATATGGAATTCACAGCAACTAAGAAAAACGATTATGCTTACACGATTAAGCTTTTACGGGAAGTTATTCCTGAGCAGGAAATAGTGATTCATTTTTCGAATGATAACCGGTGTTATGCATATCCAGTGGGTATTCTCGATCAAAAATACTGTTATAAAGGTAAGCTCGGAGTTAGCATAGATAGTGAGAAAAGCATAACTGAGTTTAAAATATGGGCTCCTGGACCACAGGAAGTTTACCTTGAACTCTTTGAACCAAACAGTCTTGAAGAAGT
Source organism: Petrotogales bacterium (assembly GCA_041694295.1). Taxonomy (GTDB): domain Bacteria; phylum Thermotogota; class Thermotogae; order Petrotogales; family Kosmotogaceae; genus JASMTM01. The sequence goes on along the minus strand of JASMTM010000057.1, from coordinate 23,364 downwards.
GATTGAGGAATTTCTTTTCGAAAGAAAGGGAAGAGTAAGAAAAGTATTTGTAGAAAAAGATCTAACAGGATATGCATATCGATTTAGAATAGAAGGATATGGTACCAGGCTTTATTCAGCAGATCCTTACGGCATTGCAGCTACGAAAAATGGGACACATTCTGTTGTGATTGAACAGGATAAGGTAATTCCTGATAAATGGGAAATGGATAAAGGCCCAGACATTGATAGCTTTGTTGACTGCATTCTATACGAAACACATGTCAAAGATTTCAGCACTTCATGGACCGGTGGACTGAGGCACAAAGGAAAATACATGTCTTTCACAGAGCATTCACAGGACAGACTTGGACAGGATACAGCTGTTGGTCATTTGAAAAAGCTTGGCGTAACACATGTGCATCTATTACCGGTTCAGGATTTCAAAAGTGTTGATGAGGGAGACTCCGATGCATATAACTGGGGTTATGACCCTTACCTGTACAACGTACCAGAAGGTTCTTACAGTACCGAACCAGAGAATCCTAAAAAAAGAATCATTGAACTAAAGGAACTAGTTAAGTCACTACACGATAATAATATAGGCATTATTCTTGATGTTGTTTACAATCATACATACGAACTTGATAACCCCTTTCAGAAGCTTGTACCCTATTATTATTACAGAATCACAGAGAAAGGAACATTTTCAAATGGTTCTGGATGCGGTAACGAAATAGCGGCGGAAAGAAATATGGTCAGACATTTTATTATTCAAACGTTAAAGTATTGGGTTAAACATTATCATATAGATGGATTTCGCTTTGATTTAATGGCTTTACTTGGTGTGAAAACCATGAATAAAATAGTAAGCGAATTAAGAAAAGAGAAGAATAGTTTAATCATTTACGGAGAGCCATGGATGGCTTCCAGTAGCCCAATGAGCGATAAGCCATTTATCAAAGGCTCACAGAAGAATCTCAATATTGCTGTATTCAACGATGAAATAAGAGATTCTTTGAAAGGTCCACTGTATAATGAACAAACCGGATTTGTATCGGGTGCATATGGGAAAGAACTAGATGTTTGCAAAGGAATAGTCGGGGAAATATCTTACTCAGCATTGCTGAAGGGCTTTGCTTCTGAGCCAAATGAGACCATTAACTACTGTTCAGCCCATGATAATCTAACACTCATAGATAAATTAATTAAATCCTCTAGAAACGTACCATTTAGACAAGTTTTAAGAATGGCTGGATTGGCTCTTGGCATTGTTTTAACATCTCAGGGAATTCCTTTTTTGCACAGCGGTTCAGAGATGTGCAGAACAAAGCTTATGGATGAAAATAGCTATCGATCGAAAATACTGGTTAATGAGATCAATTATCTGGAGAAATATCATTATCACGATTTGTTTAATTATGTGGAAAAACTTATCGCCTTTAGAAAAAAAGAGAAACTATTAAGATTGAAAAGTGCCGATGAGATTCGATCAAGGATAAAAATATTGCACGCTGCAAATCAGCTGATAGCCTTTGTTATAAATGGTGACGATAAAGAATTATTAATTGTTCATAATGCCAGCCATTATAAAACAAGTTTCAGTCGAGAGGGAAGCTGGCAATTAAAATTCTTTGATTTTCAAGCTATTGAAGATCCCGATTATATAGTCGAGAATGAAATAGAAGTAACTCCAATATCTTCAACAATTGCAGTGAAAAAATATAGAGAGGAGGCATAGCATAATATGTGGGAGAAGGTTAAAGAAACTGACAACGAAATTTATGAAATATTATGCAAGGAACTTGACAGACAAACAGATGGACTGGAATTGATAGCTTCAGAAAATTTTGTATCGCGCTCCGTTCTTGAAACAATGGGGAGCGTGCTTACAAACAAATACGCCGAAGGTTATCCTGGAAAGCGTTACTACGGAGGATGCAAGTTTGTTGATGAAGCTGAAGATCTGGCTCGTGAAAGGGTGAAAAAGCTTTTCAATGCTAACTTCGCCAATGTTCAACCACATTCTGGCTCTCAGGCTAACATGGCAGCCTATCTGGCAGTAGCCAAACCGGGAGATACACTGATGGGCATGTCACTGAGTCATGGGGGGCACCTAACTCATGGCTCACCTGTAAACTTCTCAGGGAAGTTATTCAATGTCGTTTCCTACGAAGTAAAACCTGATGACGAAACCATTGATTATGACAATGTGGCAGATCTGGCAAGAAAGAACAAACCAAAGATCATTATTGCAGGTGGAAGTGCCTATTCAAGGATTATTGATTTTAAGAGATTCAGAGAAATTGCCGATGAAGTTGGTGCATACCTGATAGTTGATATGGCTCATTTTGCAGGGCTTGTTGCAGCAGGACTTTACCCAAATCCTGTTGATTTCGCACACATTGTAACTTCTACCACCCACAAGACATTGAGGGGTCCGCGTGGTGGACTCATACTCACCAACGATGAAGATATGGCAAAAGCGGTTAACAAAAATGTTTTTCCAGGCACTCAAGGTGGACCATTAATGCATATCATTGCTGCTAAAGCGGTGGCTTTTAAGGAAGCATTAGAAGATGAGTTTAAGGATTATCAAAATAGGATTATCCTGAACGCGAAAGCACTTGCAAAAGCGCTTGAAGATAAAGGTTTAAGAATTGTTTCTGGTGGTACGGATACCCATTTATTTTTAGTAGACCTAACAGATAAAAATGTCACGGGTAAAGCCACTGAAAAAGCACTGGAAAAAGTTGATATTACTGTTAACAAAAATACTATTCCTAAAGAGACACGCTCACCTTTTGTAACAAGCGGAATAAGGATAGGGACACCCGCAGTAACAACAAGGAATATGGGTGAACCTGAAATGAAAATAATTGCTGAAATGATTTCGGAGGTAATTGATAATATAATGGATAAGAAAGGAGAATTACCTGAGGAAATTGTTTCAAAAATGCAAGAAAGAGTACACGATTTGACTGAAAGATTTCCTCTTTATCAGGATCTTAAAGGAAGTGCAGGGTAATGATTAGTGAAAACCCTATAGTTGTTGATCATCCGCTTATCCAGCATAAACTGGCTATTCTCAGAAGTAAAGATACCGGTCCTAAAGAGTTCAGAGAACTTACAAAGGAAATCACATTACTGATTACCTATGAAGCTACACGTTACATACAAACCTACAATGTTGAAATTGAAACTCCAATATGCAAGACAAAGAGTAAAATGATTGAAGACAAAAAGGTTACCGTTATTCCCATTTTAAGAGCCGGCCTTGGCATGGTTGAAGGAGTTCTCTCATTATTACCCAATGCTTCTGTTGGCTTCATAGGAATTTATAGGGATCCTGAAACGATAGAACCGATAAAATATTATTCTAAGTTGCCGGATATTCAGGAAAACGAAATTCTATTGCTTGACCCAATGCTGGCCACGGGGGTATCATCTAACGCTGCGATTAATGTGGTAAAAAAGTCTGGTGGAAAGAACATTACACTTATGAGCTTGATATCCGCTCCTGAAGGTTTATCTTATGTTAAGGAAAGAAACCCCGATGTCCGAATAATTACCGCATCACTTGACGAACGCCTTGACGAACATTCTTATATTGTTCCAGGGTTGGGCGACGCTGGAGATAGATTGTACAAAACAAAATGAGAAGGAGGGTTAACATGAAAAGACTTATTCTTGCTTTACTGATAGTTGTTTCAATGGTCTTTTTGGTTTCCTGGACGCCTGATGATACAGCAAGAATTGGTGGTGAAGAGAAAGACAATTATTTTGATCTTGCTGAGGAGATTCTTAACGGTGTCGGAAGTGGTAACAGTGATAAGGAACCTCTTAATGTGATCTTGATCTGGCATCAGCATCAGCCTCTCTACAAAATGCCTGGAACGCTGGAATACGAAATGCCATGGGTCAGAGCACACGCAGTAAATGATTATCCCTACATGGCTGATCTCGTATATGAGTATCTTGATGAGGGTAGTGTAACTTTCAATTACGTACCGAGTCTACTCCTTCAGATCAATGATTATTTAAAAAACGATGCAGTGGATGAATACATGAGACTTTCTTACAAAGAAAACCTAACAGAAGAAGAAAAAGAATTTGTTATAGAACATTTTTTCGACATAAATCCTCAATTTGTTAAAAAAAGCAATCGATACACAGAACTGCAGGAGAAAAAGAGCAATGGTGAAAAGTTTAACGATCAGGATTTGTTGGATTTAAAGGTGTTATGGAATCTTTACTGGATAAATGCTGATTATATCGAGAATGATAACAAACTGACAGAGCTTGTAAAGCAGGATGGAAATTATACAATGGACGATGTGGAATACGTTTTGGATAAACATTTACAGATAATGGGAACCATTGTAGAAAAACACAGAAGTTTGTGGCAAGAAGGTAAAGTAGAAATGATTACATCTCCCTTCTATCATCCAATTTTGCCTATTCTTATTGACAAAGGCTGGAAAGAAGATGCTGTAAACCAGATCGATAGGGGATTGAATTATTTTGAAGAACTGTTTGGAAAGAAACCTGAGGGATTGTGGCCTCCAGAGCAAGCTGTACATGACGAACTCGTCAATATCCTGCCTGATTATGGATTGGACTGGATAGTGACAGACGAAGCGATACTTCAGAAAGCAGGAGTGTCTACAGGAAATATAAAAAATTTGTTAAAACCATACAGGGTAAAGAGCAATGGAAAGGAATTAATAGTGTTTTTTAGAGATACCGAGCTTTCAGATAGAATTGGTTTCAATTACTCCAGTATGTCAGCTGAGAATGCAGTTACAGATTTTATAACAAGACTCCATGAGCTTCAGGAGCTTAACGATGATGGCAGTGCTGTTATAACAATAGCACTGGACGGTGAAAATGCCTGGGAACATTATCCGAACAATGGTAATGACTTCAGAAAACTTCTTTATGCAACATTGTCTTCAGATTCTATAGTTAAAATGGTTACTCCCAAAGAATACCTGTCTCGGTATAATGTTGACGGGACACTTGATTATTTACCGACAGGTTCATGGTCTGGAGGTAGCCTTGATACATGGATTGGTGAAAAAGAAGAGGATGAAGGTTGGGAACGCGTTGCACGAGCAAGAGAACATCTCATGGATGTTAAGGATGAATTATCAAATGAAGCCCTTGAATTGGCTACTGATGCATTGTATGTAGCTGAAGGGTCTGACTGGTTCTGGTGGTACGGGGCAGATCAGGATGCTGGTAACAATGAAGCGCTTTTTGATAAGGCATTTAAAAGGAGTCTGATCCAGCTCTATAAAGCAACAGGTATGACTGAAGGAGAAATTCCTCCTGAATTATTTGTGGCAAATAAAAAACCTGCTTCTCCGGAAAGTGGTGCAGTTGGTGTAATTGAACCTGAGATTGATGGAATAATTGATGATGGTGAATGGGATAAGGCTGCTTATTATCGTGATAAGACAATATCAACAATGATTTCCGAGGATGATTTAATTGCAGGTTATTATGTCGGTAGAGATTCGGCAAACCTCTATCTTGCAATACAGCTGAAAAGAAACCCTGTAAATTTGATAGGTGAACCTTATTATTTGGAGATTTATTCAGATATTCCCGGGACGGAAGAGGTAAATGCAGGACCTCGTTATCCACTTCCCGAAAGAGGTGACAGTTTTGGTTTTTCTCCTGCAAAACGTATGTTTGTGAGTTTCAGATCGTGGAATTCAAGACCAGGCAGAATTTCAAATTATAACGCTTCAGGAGACGGAAATTGGTCATACGATCCCAACATGCCAGCTATTGAAGGTTCTGCTGCCGTTGAAAAAGTAGTTGAGCTTAAGATCCCATTTGATGCACTGGGAATAAAGACTGGCGAAAATTTCAACCTAATAGTAGCCCTTTCGAATAGTAAAGAAAAGAGAACAATTGATTACTGTCCAAAAGAAGGTCCGGTTATGGTTCGCATTCCCGAGGCAATAACTGGTAGAGAGATTGCTTTCTTTGACGATCCTTTGGGTGATGATTACGGATTTGGCGAATATGTATATCCCAAAAATGATGCTTTTAAACCTTTTGAGGGACTGTGGGATATCGATACCATGAATGTTATTGAGAATGAAACCTCTCTTGTATTCCAGTTAAGTTTCCCAGAAATGACAGATCCATGGAATGCTCCAAAGGGATTCTCACATAAGCTAATAAACATTTACATTGATTCCAAAGAAGGTGGTAGAACTGATACTTTCTCACCAGGGGCTCGCGTTTCATTCTCTAAAAATTATCCATGGGATTATTTCATAAAGGCAGCTGGTTGGCCTTCGTATGGACAGGTTCTAGGTAAGGCTGACGGAGATGTTATTCCTGAAGCTGTTCAGGTTGAAGCTGATCCGGGAGAAAAGGTGATTAATATAATTTTGAAAAAGGAAGCGTTAGAAATTAATGATGAAATTGCTCTCTACGTATTAAGCGGAAGTCAAGATGGCTACGGGTCGGATCATTATAGGGCTGTAACTCCTGAGCCTTCAGAGTGGACCCTGGGAGGTTATCCATCCGATGCAGGTGAATATGCACCTTTTGTACTCGACATAATTGTCCCTGAAGGATACAGCCAGGAAGAAATTTTGAGTAGCTACGATAAAAGCAAACAACAGTACCCTGTACTTGTACCTGTAATTGTAAGATTCTAATAGTTGGATTATAATAAATTGCGGGGTAGACGTTACCCCGCAATTATATTGTGGAGGTGTATATGTCAGGGAAAATAACATTGATAGTGGGTCCCATGTACTCGGGTAAAACCTCAGAGCTTCTGTCTCTTGTTGAGATATACGATCGTGGTAAAAAATCGTTTTTGGTTTTTAAACCATCGATAGATACACGTTATTCAAAAGATCACATAGTCACGCACACCGGTTCCAAAGTTAAAGCTATAAGTGTTGAAAATTCTTCGGATATTGAAAGAAAATTAGATCACTTTGAAAAACCTTTGCAGGGTGTGTTTATAGATGAGGTCAATTTTTTTGATGAAGGTCTAATTGATGTTGTTAAAAGGACAATTCAAAAAGGTATAAATGTATTTTGTGCGGGACTTGATATGAGTTTTAAGTATAGACCATTTGCCACCACGGTAGGTTTGATGGGAATTGCTGATGAAGTAAAAAAGAGAAAAGCTGTGTGCAGTGTTTGTGGTGAATATAATGCAGTATTATCACATCGAATAAAAGAAAATGGGGAAAGCGAAATAGATATTGGAGGATTTGAAAAATACGTCGCTGTTTGCAGAGACTGTTATGAAAAACTAAATGGGGTATAATTCAATAAATTATATTACATCTAATTTAATAAACTTTAAAATTAATGTGCGTTTTACCGATTAATTATCTGTATTGATCAGTTTATCGTAACTTATATTTTACGTTCATCAGTAATAATTGCATGGGTGATAAATTTAATGAGTGTAGGAATCAAGAGCACAATATAAAATATTTGGTGCCTGTGTGTGTTGTGCTGGAGGTGTTTTTATGTTTGAAGAGCTTCAAGATAAGCTGGGAAGAGCATTTAAATTATTGAGCGGAAAAGGCAGAATTACTGAGAGGAATATAACAGAGGCAGTAAGGCAGGTAAAGCTGTCACTCCTTGAAGCAGATGTAAACTATCATGTAGTTAAGAAGTTTATAGACAGAGTCAAGGAAAAAGCAGTCGGTGAAGAAGTATTAAAAAGTTTTTCTCCAGATCAGCAATTTATAAAAATTGTCAGAGATGAATTAGTTAATGTGTTGGGAGAAAGCGAAAGCCGCCTGAACACTCATGGTCATCCAACAAAAATTATGGTTGTTGGTCTTCAGGGAAGTGGAAAGACAACATCATGTGCAAAGTTGGCTTTGAAATTGAGAAAAGAAGGGAAAAATCCTTTACTGATTGCTGCTGATGTATATCGTCCTGCTGCTATAGATCAATTAGAGCAATTGGGTAGAGAGATAAACATACCGGTGTTTTCGGGCGATAGAAAAAGGCCACTTAAGATAGTGAAAGAAGCCCAGCAAAAGGTAACCAAGGAACTCTATGATGTGTTGATAATGGATACTGCTGGAAGACTGCATATAGATGAGAAAATGATGGATGAATTAATGTCGATTGCTGAAGAGACTTCACCTCAGGAAATATTGATGGTTATTGACGCAATGACCGGGCAGGATGCTGTTAACTCAGCAAGTAAGTTTAATGAAGTCCTCGAACTAACAGGTTTCATTGTCTCAAAACTAGATGGAGATGCTCGAGGAGGCGTAATTCTATCAGTAAGAGAAGTAACGGGTAAACCCGTGAAATTTGTTGGGATTTCAGAAAAACCAGATGGGCTTGAACACTTTTATCCAGATAGAATAGCTGGAAGAATTTTGGGAATGGGCGACATGCTATCCCTTATTGATAAGCTTCAAGCGAATGTTGATCAAGAAAAAGCAAGAAAGCTTGAAAAAAAATTCTCAGAGAATAAGTTTGATCTGGAAGATTTTCTTGAACAGCTCAAAGAAATAAAGAAGATGGGTTCGCTGTCCAGTATGCTGGAGATGATTCCCGGGATGCCAAAAAACGTTGACCTTTCTTCAGGTGAGAAAAATATGGTTTTTACTGAAGCGATAATTAACTCAATGACCATGAAAGAGAGAAGAAATCCAAGAATAATTAATTACAGCAGAAAACAGAGAATAGCAAAGGGTAGCGGCACAAGTATACAGGAAGTAAATAAATTGTTGAAGACATACGATCAGATGAAAACAATGATGAAAAAGTTCGGAAAAAAGGGAAAGATACCAAAATCATTTAAAGGACTACCATTTTAAATAGATAAGAAAATTTCAGGAGGTGTAAGTTAAGTGTTAAGAATCAGATTAACCAGAATGGGAAGAAGAAACAGGCCTTTTTACAGAGTTATAGTTGTAGATTCAAGAAAGAGAAGAGATGCCGCTTATGTCGATATGCTGGGTTATTATGATCCAAAAAAAAATCCGGCCATCAGCAACATTAATGAAGAAAGAGCAGTTGAGTGGATCATGAAAGGTGCAAGACCAACAGATACTGTAAGATCGATATTTTCTAAATTTGGGATTATGCAAAAAGTTCATGAGTTAAAGCTTGAGAAAAAGAAAAAAGGTGAAGAGGAGTAACATGAAAGACTTTTTAGAGAAGATCTTAAAAGGAATAGTAAAGAATCCTGAAAAATTAGAGATTTCTGAAAGAAAAGAGAACGATAACAAAATCATTTATGAAATAAGAGCTGCTGAGGAAGACATTGGACAGATCATAGGAAAAAACGGCAGAACAATAAAATCCATAAATGTTTTAATGAACGCTTTTTCAGGAGGTAAGAACAGTAACTTCACATTAAAGGTGATCAGGTGAGAATAACTGTTGATGCTTTACAAAGTGACTGGATTCCTATTGCAAGGGTAATAAAACCTCATGGCGTTAAAGGTGAGGTTAAAGCTAAATTTTTCTCTGATGATAAGAGATTACTTGAAGATTTTAGTGAAGGTGTTCTATTTAGAGAAAAAGACAGGCTAATTGTGAATATAAAGATCAATAAACTGAAAAAGACTCCCAAGGGATATATTGTATCCTTTGAAGGATTCAATGATATTGCAAAGGCGGAACAACTAAGAAGTTGTATGCTTTATATCAACAAAAAGAAGTTACCAGCTACAGAGGACAACGAGTTCTACTATTTTGAGTTAATCGATTGCGACGTTTATAATGATGGTGGTACTTCCATCGGTAAGGTAAGTGATGTCATCGAAACCGGTGCCAATGAGGTACTTGTTGTAACAAAGCAAAGTTCAAGATTTTCAACAGAAGAAGAATTAATCCCATTCACAAAAGAGTTCGTGAAAAATATCGATCTTTGTAAAAAAGCAATAGTTGTTAAAAAGCCAGTTTATGAGGAGTTGCCACCAAATGACAAATAAGCAGTTATCAATAAAGATTTTGACAATTTTCCCTGACATGTTTTCATCATTGCTTGAGTGGGGTGTTATTTCAAGATCTGTTGAAAATGGTATTCTGGAAATTTTGCCTGTTGATCTAAGAGATTTTACTAACGATAAACATAGGACGACAGATGATTACCCCTACGGAGGAGGTAGTGGCCTTGTAATGAAGGCTCCGCCTTTTTTTAGAGCTTATGAATCGATAACGAAGCAAGGGACCAAACCACATGTGATTTTTACAACTCCCAAAGGGAAATTGTTTAACAATGATAAGGCAAAAGAACTGGCAGGAAAGGATAATCTTCTTTTTCTATGTGGTCGATACGAAGGTGTAGACGAAAGAGTGATGACGATAGTTGATGAAGAGCTATCCATAGGTGATTTTGTTTTGAGTGGTGGAGAACTTGCAACAATGGTTATGATAGATGCTATTTCCCGATTTGTCCCGGGAGTGGTGGGAGATATTCAATCAGTTGAGAAAGATTCATTCTATAATGAAATTCTGGACCACTCCCACTATACAAGACCAAGAGAAGTAAAGAATTTGAAGGTGCCCAATGTTTTGCTAAGTGGTAATCATGAAAAAATTGAGATTAGTCGTCGTAAAGAGAGTCTTTTAAAAACAATTTTGAGAAGACCCGATTTATTTATGAAACATGAGTTCGATCAGATAGACAAGAAGGCACTTATAGAGATCATCAAGGAGAACATTAAAAATGTTTGACAATCTTTATGTAGCATTATTACATTACCCTGTTCTGGGAAGAAGTGGTAACATTGTATCAAGTGCTGTTACCAATCTTGATGTACATGACATAGCCAGGACATGTAGAACCTACAATATAAAAGGTTATTACGTGATCAGCAATTTACCTGCCCAGAGAGAGATTGTCGACAATGTCTTGAAATACTGGACAAAGGATTTTGGAAAAGAATACAATCCAAGCAGAACAGAAGCTTTAAAAATTGTTAGGACTGCATCCTATCTTGAAGATGCTCTAGAAGAGATTGAATCGCATGAAGGGAAGAAACCTAAACTTGTCTTCACTTCGGCCAAAAAAAACAAAAATATGCTTAAATATAATCAGTTTAGAAAAACAGTTAAGAATAATGAAGATCCAATTGTTTTTCTGTTTGGAACAAGCTGGGGCTTACCAAAGGAGATACGTGAATTGTGCGATTATGTACTGGAGCCAGTAAGAAAGAATGCTACATTCAATCACCTATCGGTAAGGTCTGCAGTGGCGGTAATACTAGATAGAATAATTGGAGAAAGTATCTGATAATAATTCAAGAATAAATCAGGAGGGATTACAATGGATAAGTATATCAGATCAATCGAGAATGATTATGCAAGAGACGATTTGCCCGAATTAAGGTCAGGTGACGCTGTTAGGGTTAATGTCAAGGTAAAAGAGGGGAACAAGGAAAGAACACAGTCTTTTGAAGGTGTAGTAATAAGAATAAAGGGTTCAGGAGTTCACAAAACATTGACAGTTAGAAAGATAGGAGTGCTCGGAATAGGAGTAGAGAGAGTTTTTCCCGTTTCAAGTCCGTCTGTTGAAGAAATAGTTCGTCTTAGACGGGGTAAGGTAAGAAGGTCCAAACTATATTATTTACGTAACATAAAAGGAAAGATGAGAATTAAGCAGAAGAGGGGCTGAGAAAGTGTCACCCAAGGCCAAAAACACAGATAACAAGAATGAATCAAAAGTTATCCGGGAACTAAAAGAATGGGGTAAGGCACTGGTTTATGCAGTAATTTTTGGAACAATCATAAGATTGTTCATGTTTGAAACAATGATGGTTCCTACCCCTTCCATGGTTCCAACTATTCAGGTTGGAGACAGACTCTTTGTAGAAAAAATCACCTATGATTTCAAGACGCCGGATTATGGTGATATTGTAGTCTTTTGGGCTCCTCATGTTGATAAACAGGCGCTTGAGATGCTGAGACCCTTCGACAAATTTATGAATATATTTTCTCCCGCAGAATTCAAAGGCCATGTAAAGTATGTCAAGAGGATGGTAGGAAAACCTGGAGATACTCTGGAATTGAGAATTTCACCTGAATATGAAGAAAGCAGAAAGACATTGCTAACACTTCCTGTAGATTCACAGGCAAGATATCAGATTTATATAAATGGTGAGTTAAAAGCGGAACTTGAAGGGCAGAGATATTCGAGAGTAGGAATATTTGCTGAGCCGGAGTTCTACAAAGGACTGGCTCATCCTGACCAGGTATATTCCATGTACGACGAGTACTTTAAATATTATCAACAGGTTATAGACTACACTGGTTATTATGATGAGACTCTAAAACCTCTTGATATGGAAAAGTACATTGAGCGGGATCCGGCAACTAATTTTGTCGAGGTTACAATTCCAGATGGTTTTTACTTCTTTATGGGTGACAATTCGGAAAACAGTTTTGATTCAAGATTTTTTGGTTTCGTTCCGGAAAAAAATATTATCGGTGCGCCTATGTTAAGAATCTGGCATATTTCTCGATTTGGTCCCATTCAAAAATAAAAACCGGGTTTAAGCCCGGTTTTACTGGCGGAGGCGGTGGGACTCGAACCCACAAGGGGCATTCACCCCACCGATTTTCAAGACCGGCTCCTTGCCAGTTAGGATACGCCTCCACAGGGTTCATTATAACCTGTGCTAAAAAAGTCTTCAAGAGGGCGAATTGTATGAAAGATATTCAGAATGAAATGGACAACAGGAATGTTTCTATAGATATGGTAGGAATAAGATCTCTGGAATATCCTATTGTTGTTCTTGATAAAAAAGAAGGAAAACAGCGTACAATAGGACAGTTCGATCTTTTTGTCGATTTACCTCAGAATTTTAGAGGCACTCACATGTCAAGATTTGTTGAAGTACTAAACAGGCATAATAAGAAGATCACACCAAAAAATATGCGTTCGATGTTACAGGACATAAGAGATTCTCTTAAAGCAAAGGTAGCGCATATCAATGTTTCTTTCCCTTATTTCATAAAAAAAGTTGCCCCTGTTAGCAAAATTGAAAGCTACAGCAGATTTCATTGTTCATTCATAACAACTCTTAACAAAAATTTCGACTTCATTCTAGAGGTTAATGTCCCTGTTATGACTGTATGTCCCTGTTCCAGAGAAATAAGTGATCGCGGTGCACATAATCAAAGAGCCAATGTGCGAATAAAGATAAGAATGAATTCTCTTGTGTGGATAGAAGAACTAATTGAATACTCAGAAAAATCAGCCAGTGCTCCTATTTATAGTCTATTGAAAAGGGAAGATGAACGTTTCATAACAGAACTTTCATATGATAGACCACGTTTTGTTGAAGATTTGTCCAGAGAAGTTGTTCTTCATTTGCAGGAGGATGAGCGAATCGATTGGTATAGAGTGGAGGTTTCCAGTCAGGAATCAATACACAATCATGAAGCCTATGCCTGCATAGAAAAAGGTGGAAAATGGGGTTAAAGAACCGTTCACCTGAGGAAAAACTGCACCATTTTTTACGACTGCTTCTAAAATCTCCTCACAATTTGACATCAATTAAAGAATCTGGGCAGGCTTATATAAAACATGTTGAAGATGTTGTTAGACCATTTAGAGAGAAAAGATTGAAAGGCTCTTTTATTGATGTAGGTACTGGTGGGGGTGTTCCAGGCTTAGTAATGGCGATTATGTTTCCTGAAACCCGATGGTTTTTGGTAGATTCCATCAAAAAAAAGATCATTGAAGTAGAACGCTTCATTTATGCGCTTGAACTTAGTAATGTGCAAACAATTTGCGGCAGGGCAGAGGAGTTATCAAATAAATATAGAAAATATTTTGATGGAGCTTTTTCAAGAGCACTGGGAAAGACGGATGTAACGCTTGAACTTTGTGCGCCCTTTGTAAAAAAAGAAGGAAGTTGCTATATTTACAAGGGGCCTTCATGGGTAAAGGAAAAATCAAGGATAGAAAAAGCATGTTCAGTTCTTGGTTTTAGTGAACCAGAGGTTGTAAATTACAGGCTAACAGATAACTCATTACGTACTTTGCTTGTTTTTCAGAAGATAAAAGAAACGCCAGAAATTTTTCCGAGACGTGTTGGAAAAGCTTTAAAAAAACCAATTGGAATATATCCAGAAAAAGTATAGGGTGATTTTTGCATGGGAGTTGAAAAAGAAGGAATACTGTGGCTGGTCGGTACACCTATAGGTAATCTTGATGATATTACATTGAGGGCACTAAATACATTGAAGAAAAGTGACGTAATTCTCGCTGAAGACACTCGAAGGATAATGAAGTTGCTTATCCATTTTGATATTTTGAACAAGCACACCTTTAGCCTTAATGTTAACAATCAATCCAGGCAGATCCCCGGTATTCTAAAATTACTCAGTGAAGGGAAAACAATATCTCTGGTATCGGATGCAGGAATGCCTGTGATTTCCGATCCAGGGAATGAACTGGTCGAGGCATGCATCAAAAATGGTTTTAAGGTGGATATTGCACCAGGACCAAGTTCTGTTTCAACTGCAATAGCACTTAGCGGTTTCCCCGGGTCACATTATACATTTTTTGGTTTTATTCCAAGAGGAAAAAACCGTCGTAGGCTGTTTAAAAAATTAGCAGAAGGCTTGTATAATAATTCATTAATTGTTTTTTTTGATTCGCCTTATAGGCTTAAAAATACACTAAAAGACTGGCTTGATATTGTAGATGATAGATTGTGTTTTGTCGCCCGAGAATTGACCAAAGTGCATCAGGAGATTTATAAAGGAAGGGTTAGTGAACTAATTTCACACTTTGAAGATGATAAAACCGTTGGTGAGATAACAGTAGTGATGTCCGGAATTTGTGAACAGAAGGAGGACTAATAATGGATATAAGACTGTTATTAAGATCCTTTCTTGCTCTAACACCGGGAATTGTCATTGCAGTGATGATTCATGAGTTTGTCCATTACAGGTTTTACATACATTTTACTGATTTTAAAAAGAGAGAACTTCCTTCGCTTGGATTTGTAAAGAGATTTGATCCTTTGGGTCTGCTTATGTATTACCTCTTCAATTTTGGATGGTCAAGACCGTATCCGATTAACTACTGGAAACTAAAACGCAAAGGAACTTCTAAAGCCCTTTTAACTGCTTTCTCTGGTCCTATTGCTAATTTTTTGATAGGTTTTACAGCAGCAGTGGTATTGTTTTTTACAGATCTTAATGTGTTTTGTACCATCACAAATGAAACACCTGTAGCATTCCCTTTTATGAACTATGCTTCAGATGCCCTTTACTGGACAATGGTGGTGAACTTAAATACATCATTGTTCAATTTGTTACCTTTTCCGCCTCTGGACGGTTCTTCTGTACTGATGATTCTGGTCCCTGAAGAACAGGTACAATGGCTTGCGAAGTATCAACTTTATGGACTACTTGTTCTTGTAGTTCTTTCACTGCTTGGAATTATTCAGCTTATAATGTGGCCAATTACAAAACTCACAAGCTTTCTTGCACTTGTATTTACTTCTTAGTCTATTCAGAGTTTAAATTTATTCTTTTTGTGGTGGCGCTTTTTAATGTATATTATCCCTATTCGCAAACCGATCCAGAAAAATGCAAAAGCCACTGCAGGATAGAGGAAATAAGGGGAAGTGTACCAGGGATTTGTTTTTATGGGGATTTCAGTGATATTTCCGGCAATATCTTCAAGATAAATCGTTCCTCTATTACCCTCAGTGAAGGGAATGTTTAAAGTGGATGAAGTTCCTGAAAAATTGTATTCTTTTCCTTGAAATGTGATTTTTTTAAGTCCAAAATCATCTGAAAAAGTGAGTCTTCTTGAGGAAAATGGCGACGATATCTCGACGATTTGTGGAGGGCTAACATCATTGATAAATCTCACCATTTTTTTACTAATGTTTCCAGCTATGTCTACAGCAGTAATTTCCATTCTTTTATCAGTGCCGGGTTCTATAGTTCCTAGATCGGCAGTATAAAGGTCTGAATCATTTTTTGTTGCCAGTTTATCTTCCACAAAAACATCTTTCATTTTTTGATTATCTCTAACTTTGAAGCTTAGTTTAGACTGGTTGAGAATAATTGTTGAATCGTCTATAAGTATTTCAGGACTTTTGGTATCTTTAATAATATGTATTGTCTCTTTTCTAGTATTTCCGGTAATATCATATACAACAATATCGATCTTATTTGTTCCCTCATTTGGAAGTTCAACAGTAAATGGTCCCCCTGTGTATTTAAAATGTATCCCGTTTGCCACTAAGTGCGAAATACCTGTATTATCTGAAGCATTCACCGATATTTTGGCAGTGTTATTTGATGTGAATTCATCATAATTTATAGACACTATGTTTGGGAGTATAAAATCGCCTGTAACATGGAATGTTTTTTCCGTTGTATTACCAGCCAGATCTTCTACAATGATATTTATTTCGTTGTTTCCAGGATAGATGTCTACTGGAAATGAAAAATCGTATGATTCTCTCTCCTGAAGGTTTTGAATTTTTCCTTCAACATTTATCGACAGAAGTCCCAGATTATCTCTAATTGTACCCATGATGATAAGCTGATTTTTATTGGTATACTTCGGGATCTCTATAACCTCAACAGACGGCTCTTCGCTATCAACAAAAATCCTTTTACTAACAGGGCCAAAACTTCTACCAAAGTGATCTATATATTCCATCTCAATATTGTTGTAACCATTCTTTAAGTCTAAATTGATAGTTTTCGTAGTCTCATCCACTGCTATTTGTTTGTTGTTTATAATAATCGCGCTTAGTGGTACGCCGCCCTCATATTTCAAGTCAACAGAGATTCTTTTAGAACTTACCAGCGGTGGAACTTCAAATCTAATTTTTGGTCCTGGTAGCTTTGAAAAAACAGTGTTTCCAGAAATGTAATCCGTTCCTTCTACTGAAAGGAGATATAACCAAACACCTTCAGCTAAAACATCTTTATCAAGTTCCGACGTTCCTGGAGAATAAGTGAATTCATATTCTTTTACTTCACCTCTGGATGAATATTTTCTTATTTCCATAACGGTTCTTGTTGTTAGTTCAACAGGAGTAATATCGAATGACAGCTCAACCTTTCCATCATTAATTGGATTGGTTTTTGTATACCATTGAACCTTCCAGGGGGGAGGGGAAAGCGAGTACTGTTCTTTTTGTAGATTTTCAAAGCCAAATTCTACGATATTTTCTTTTCTATCTCCGAGAGCTTGAAATGTAAGTAATGTAGAATCTTCTAAATATTCAAAAACATCTACCATACTTTTAGATAAATCCTTTCTGTCAACTGTTATTGACATTCCAAATCCTATCTCTCTCAGTATATTTAAGGGGTATACCTTATTCTTCCAGTTACCTATAAATACAGGTATAACACCGCTTTCGAGAATCAATCGGGATGTTTCTTTATCGGAAATCATACTATCGGTATCATCACCGTTACCAATAACGATGAGCAATCTCAGATCACCGATATTTTTCAGATATGAAGTGACCGCGCATATTGAATCAAGAAGCTTTGTTCGTGATGGGTCAGAATGATAGATGGTTTCGCTGTTAAGATTTGGTTTGACGAATTTTTGAGAAGTTGCTGGTAGAACTAGTGAGAATTCATTTGAGTAGTCCCATAATGTGAACAGTGGTTCAACGAAGAATGATTCAGATAAATCTTCAACCAGTTCTTCCAGAAAAACTGTTGAGATATTATCCTGATAAAGTATTCCTATTGCTACTTGCTTTCTACTGATAGCGAGAGGTACAGATTCTATATTTCTCGGGACTCCATCTATCCTGACATAATTAACATCGGATTCTGTTGGTAACAGAATCGCGCTTATAGCCGGATATCTATCGAAACTAAAACCCAGAATATTGAGTTCTTCAGCGTAAAAATCAATTGAACACAGTAAAAATAATAAGATAACTACCCATTTTCTCAATTATTAAGATACTCCTTAATGTAGTTTGCGATTTCTTCAGTTACCTCCCTTAAATCTGAATTCTCATATCGATAACTAAATCCCGCTGCCTTGGGATGGCCGCCTCCTCCAAAATGCTCCGCAACTGTACTAACGTCAAAAAAACGCTTTGATCTCAAACTAAAATGAGCCTCTCCTGGTTCGCTTTCAGTGGCAAACATAGCTACCTCAACCTGGTCAAGTGAACGGAGCTCTCCTACAAAACCACCAAACTCGTTTTCTGTCATACCATATTTACTAAATGCATTGTGATCCAGGAATGAATATGCCAGTTGTCCTTCACAAACCATATTTTCAAGTGCTTCTCTAAATAGATACAATTCTTCAAGCTTACGGCTCTCCATTATAATTTGTGCGATTTCAGTTGGATTGGCTCCTTTTTTCGTAAGAGCAGCTGCTGTTTGGAATACTTTATGATCAACATTTGAGTATCTGAAAAAACCTGTATCTGTTGCTATACCAAGGTAATTTAAGTTGGCCATTTTTTTGTCGTAATTAATATCAAGTAGCTGAATCAACTCATAAATCATTTGGGCTGTACTCGAATATTTGGTGTCAACCCATGAGATATCTCCGAAATATGTGTTCGTTTTGTGGTGATCTATTACAGCAGTTCTAGTGCCATTTTTAAGATATTTTTGGAATCTTCCGATTCTGTCTGGAGATGAGGCATCTACTATGATTATTAGATCTACTTCAGGTAAAGCGCTGTCGAATTTCCTTATTCTGTCAACGTCATGCAATTTGAAATACATTGATGGTATTTCCCAGTCTATTGCAGGTATTACTTGTTTTCCAATTTTCTCCAATGCAAGTGTTAAAGCGAGTACAGAAGATATGCAATCACCATCAGGCATTATATGACCACAGATGAGCATTTTTTTATAATCATGTATTTCAGATACGAGTGCATTAATTGGTCTCATTCGACATCTTCCTCATCGATTGATATCTTTACAACGCTTTCGAACTTTTTGCTTGCCTTTTTGGCAGCTTTTACAACATCAGAATGTTCTAATTTTTCTTTAAGAATGCCCGAAGCCATATTAGTTATACACGAAAAAGCTATGACCTTTAAATTAAGATAATTCGCTACTATGATCTCAGGAACTGTAGACATCCCAATCATATCCGCGCCAAGTTTTCTATACATATCAATTTCGCCTGGTGTTTCATAAGCAGGGCCTGTTACCCATATATATGTTCCCCTTTTTAATTCTATGTTTTGTTTCATTGCCTTCTTTTCTATCCGATCAAGCCAGCTTTTACTGGTGGGCGATGACATATCGGGAAAACGGGGTCCATATTTTTCATTATTAGGTCCTATCAAAGGATTTCTAAAAGAAAAATTGATCATATCTTCTATGGCAACGAGGTCGCCAGGAACGAAAGACTTGTTGATGGCACCTGCTGCATTAGTTATGATAACTGATTTTATTCCTAATTCCTTGAAAACATATAGAGGAACAACCAGCTGGCTAATATCATGCCCTTCATAATAATGAAATCTTCCGTCCATTGCGATAACATATCTCCCCATAAAATTACCTGCAACAAGCCTACCCTTATGCCCCTTAACAGTACTGGTGGGGAAATCTTCTATACTCTTGTAGGGAATTGCTATTGAATCTGTAAACTTGCTTGTAAGGTATCCAAGCCCAGAGCCAAGTATTAAGGCGATTTTCGGTGCTTCATGTAATTCACTTTTAAGCTTTCCCGCGATTTGTGAGTACGACATTTGATAACCTCCTGTAAAGTTTGGTATTCAAGTTGATTATATAACAACATGTGGTAGAATACTCAGAGTATATTGACTTAAGCCATCAGTAACAATATAATTAATGATACAAAATATAACTATCATGCACGAAGGAGGAAGAAAAATGAGTACAGAAGAAATTTTAGAAAAGGTTGTTGAGATAGTTACTGAAAAATTGGGTGTAGATGCTGAAGAAGTAATACTTGATTCTGACCTCACAGAAGATCTTGGAGCTGACTCTCTAGATTTGGTAGATCTTGTGATGGCATTTGAAGACGAATTTGGAGTAAAAATTGAAGATGAGGATGTAGAAAATATTACAACAATTGGCGATATCGTCGATTACATTAGTAAAGAGCTTGGTGTTGAAGAAGAGTGATTGAGAAGGAAGGCATTATAAATTAGTTAATATGCCAATAAGAAGAAAATATACAGTCAATGAGAATAATTATTATGAGCGGCTGGACAGGTTTTTGCGAAATGTTTTGAAGGATTTAAGACTTGGTTCGATATATAAGTTAATACGCACAGGCAACATCATAATCAATGGAAAAGAAGCAAGGAAGCCTTTTTTAAAATTGTCTGTTGGAGATTCAGTAGAGATTAATTATTCGGGTAATGAAAAGCCTTTAAAAAGGCTTGAAGAAAAAAGAGAACCTCAACCATTAAATTTACCGTTGAAGTTTATTTATGAAGACGATTATCTGATAGCAGTGGATAAACCTCCTGGAATATCCATGCATCCGGGAAAGGGCATACAGATAGTAACTATTATTGAGGGACTGCTGGCATATGGTGAAAATAAGGGGTTCAAACCAAGGTTAGTTCATCGTCTTGACAAACATACTTCGGGTGTGCTAGTTGTTGCAAAAACTCCTGAAGCTGCCAGAAGAATCGCAGAAATGTTCAAAAACGGAAACATTGATAAATACTATATAACATTGGTGAAAGGAAATCTTGAAAAAAATTCGGATAAATTGTTTGATGATGAGGGAAATGAAAAAATGGAACTTTATTACTCAACTAAAAATATATATGATGCTTGCTCCTTAGTTGATGTAAAGTTATTAACAGGGAAAAAACATCAAATAAGAATACAGTTCAGCAAAAGAGATCACCCAGTACTGGGAGACGATGTTTATGGTGATAGAGAATTAAACGATTATTTTAGAAAAACACATAATTTAAAGCGTTATTTTTTGCATTGCTCCAGAATAGAATTTGAACATCCCTTTAGTGGCCGCCGGGTTGAATTCAATTCAAAATTACCTGATGATTTAACCGATGTTAAAAAAAGCCTTGAACAATAATGAAAAATGTTTTTGTCGTCTTTTTTATAGTGATACTATTTGTTGGAACGGCTTACGCTGGTATTAAAGAAGACGTTGAATCAGCGTATAAAAGATTGTTTGAAATGTTTGAGGTTGAACCTGACTACACATTGGTAATACTCAACACAGTAAATGATCATCCCCGAGCAGTGAAATATAACTCTCGTTACAGGGTTTTAATTCCATCCTCTGGATATTATTCAGATCAAGCAAGACATGAAATGGCTCACATTTTCCTTATGGAATATGCGAAGGAATATGATATAGAAGCCGAAGAGTTACCAATCTGGTATCATGAACTTGTAGCTTCCTGGTTTACTGTTTTAGACAAATGGAAACTTAACCTGTTACCTCTTAATGCAATTTTCGATAATTTTACCGAGTATACTGATCATTATCCTGATGAAAAAGAAAACTTCTACAGTGCCGTTGAAAGTTTTGCCATATATTTATCAAAAAGATATGATTTTGAAGCCTTTGTCAAGTTTACTATTAAAGAATTCAGACAAGAACTGGATATTGTATATGCAATGGATGCTTTTTTTGATGACAGCTTTGAGAATGAATATTCAAAATGGAAATTGATACAGTTAATACCATATAGTATATACCTTCTTTTTGTTGCACTCATGATATATTTGTTATTAGGAAGGAGAGATAGAAAGTGGCAGGGGTTAGAATTCGATCCACGAACACCAGAGGAAGTTCAAGAAGAGGAAACAGGACGGGGATAAGAAGTCCGAGGTTTTTTCTATTTATACTTTTCCTTGTTTTTGGATTTTTCCTGCTAATATCATATATACCAGACAGAATGAAAGCTGATTCATATACGAATGATGCAGCAATAATCCTGGAAAAACCTGTAAGCGGTATAGATGAATATGAATTAATAAGAAGTGATGTAGAAGATATTGATGAGAGGCTAAATGCTTCAGGAGAAGATGGCATACTGCAGGTAAACCTCTCAGAAAATTTACAAAAAGATAAACTAGAAGAACTTTTTAGGCAAAATAGACAGGTAATTCTTACAGGCGTATCTACTCTTACTCCAGCAGAAATAGCAGAAATGCTGGATTATTACCAAATTTACGCGGGTTATTATGAGTTTGACGAAACAGAGTTTTTTATTAGACAAATTATGGAAGAAAGAAAACATCCTTCCCTTGTTTTTAGAGTCCACAAAATCAAGTCAAAAGAATATCCTAATTATGATTTACAAGGTGCAACAATAAGATATATAAGAGCAGTTCAAGAAAGAAGTGTTGATGCTCTGGTATTTGTATATGGAGAGGGTGAACGTTTAGAGTACGAGAATCTTGTGGAAAGTGTATACACCCAGCTTAAGGAAAAAGAATTATATTCGGATAGGATTAAATCAGTCAGTTACAGTAAACCCTCCTCTACCAACTTAGCTGTAATAACAGGATTTCTAGGCATTGCTTCCTTCAATGTGTTCCTTGCCTTTGGATATTTAGTAATTCTGGCGATTTCAGGCTGGCTTTCGCTAACATATCTTGTTGTAATAGGAGAAGTTGCTTTGTTTTTCACATTAATGCGTATCTCTCGTAGAAAAGGCAAGGGGAAAGAACTGCTGATGTTATTTCTCTTTTTCATTTCAGCGGTTATACTTGGAATTGCTGTAAATACTCAGATGGTTTCACCTGCCTATCAGAATGGAATAGAGTTGTTCAGAGGAGTTAAACTTTCATTATTTATTCTTCCTGTAATTATCTTTGGATTGGGATTAGTGCGGAAAAGAAGTAGAGATTTTACTTTATTCGATATAGCCATGGTCGTAATTTTTGTCATTGGAATTATTTATTATATTTTGAGAAGTGGCAACTTTTCACTTGTACTAAATTTCGAGAGGCAGTTAAGAGACATACTTGATTCATTATTAGTTGTCCGGCCAAGATTTAAAGAATTAATCGGATATCCATTCCTGCTAATTGCAATAGTTCAAGGTTTTAGGAATTATGGGAAATTTGGTGCTCTTATTCCTGCTGTGGGAAGTATAGCCTTTGTATCAGTGATCAATACGTTTTGTCACGCAACACCACCACTATGGACACAGTTGTTGAGAAGCATATATGGAATAATATTCGGTACATTAATCGCGATAATTGCACTGGTAGTAATCAGGATAAGTAAGAGTTACTCCTTGGCCAAAGAAACTGGATCAAAGGAAAATGTCACATCTAAATCGAACATTGAAGAAGATAATAAGTCTAAATAGAGTAACAGGAGGAGGGATGGATAATGAGGAAATTGCTTACGGGAACCGTATTATTTGTTCTGCTGGCTTCATTGATGGTTTTTGGTGG
>JASMTM010000056.1:0-14002 GCA_041694295.1 Petrotogales bacterium | reverse complement strand
GGCTATAGATAATGTTCCGCCAATTTATAAACCTGTCGAGCTTATAGAACACTGGAATAAAGAATTTGATAATCCTGTAATTGAGACATCGACTGTGACAACTTTCTTTGAGCAACTTGAAGCGAATCGAGATAAAC
The DNA here is from genome assembly GCA_041694295.1 of Petrotogales bacterium. Taxonomy (GTDB): domain Bacteria; phylum Thermotogota; class Thermotogae; order Petrotogales; family Kosmotogaceae; genus JASMTM01. Next base: position 13,865 of record JASMTM010000056.1, on the reverse strand, counting down.
TAGAAAAAATTTCGGGAAACTTCAATGGATGGTGGACATCAAATATATTAAGTTATCCAAGAGAAAACAATCTGGCTAAAAAGACCTTTTCTAATCTTCATGAGTCAGCCATGCTTGATAGTTATAACTCCAATTTCCTCTGCAAAGAAATTCAGACAGAATTTGAAAGACTGGCATCTTTTAATGAACATTCTGGTGGTGGCGGAACATATAAATCTGAAGATACCTTTGAAATATTAGAAGCAGTAAAAGAGGGCTTTGGAAGGATTCATAAAGCCTATTATATTTCTGAAAAATTAATTGAAGCAGAAAGGAATCGTATTTTCTCTGAAGGAAATGATCTTGTAATAATTAACCCTCTATCTTTTTCAAGAAATTCAGTTGTTTGCTATGAAAGCAATGAGCTTAAGAATAAAAAAGTCTCTATAACTGATAACGATAATGGAAAAACCGTACCTGCTGGTGTTTTCGGAAATACTATTTATTTTGGTCCTGTGATGATTAAACCGTTCAGTTACAGAACTTTTTCATTAGATTATGCAGAAAATGATAATAAAAAGCTGGAAGTAAAAGAAGGTCAAATAAATATTGAAAATGATTTTTACAGGATTAAACTGGATGAATTTGGGAATATCATTTCAATGGTTGATCTGGAGCTTAATTGTGAGTTGGTTGAGAAAAATAAGAGCTTTGGGAAGATTTTAATTGCCAGACAAAAGGTAAATCCCATAGACAACCTTGATGATGCTCCGTTACATGACGAACTGTATACGGGGAAGAGCAGTGAAATGTTAATTGAAGATTTTTTGCCAGGTCCAGCCAAATACATTATTAAGAAAGAAGAAGTGGGTCAGGTTGTTGAGATTGAAATAAAGGGAAAATCCCACTCACCAATGAAAAAGACAATATTTCTTCCAGACAAGAGTAAAGCATTATATATGACATTCAAAATCGATTTTCTTTACGACATTGGTCCTTCTGATTTTCTTTTTAACGAATGGTGTGTAAACAGTGTGAGACCTGAAGTTAATTATACTTCTCCCGGAAAGATTCAAAACCTGAAGAATTTGGTTTCAGGTAGTGGTAAGGATGCGCTTACAGTTCTTGACGCTATCCAAATTGCAGATGATGAAAAATCGGTAAATTTAGCATTGAAGGGAATAAACCTATTTGATGTTGCCAGTCCATCACCGTTTAAATTCCGAAAAACGTTGACTGAATCATCAAATATTTACCTTCGACTACTTAGTGGAAACATGCAAAATCGATTTGCAAGTCCATATTTAAATGGTGAACCTTACATATTTTCCGTAAAATTGTCTTCAGGCAAGAAAAGTGATGAGCTATTTTCTTATGGAAAGGATTACAGATTTCAACTGAACGCTTTCAAGGCTAAAAGTGTGAATTCTAGTGGAAGGGTTCATAATTTTGAGAGCACAAAAAATATTGAAGTAATCTTTCTGGATGGTTGTATGGATGAAGATATGAAAATACTTTTAAAGGAAAATGAAGGAAAAAGAGGTAGCTTAAAATTATCAGGTTCAAGAAACACAATTGTCTCAATTTGCGAAGATATACATAAGCAGAGATTTGTTAAGGGAAATTGTAGAGAGGTTTTACTGAATCCTTTTCAGAGTCTCATTGTATCTATAAGCAAAGAGGTGGATCAGTGAGAGGGGATTTTGATCAATTAAGAAAGGTTTTATTGCTGGAAGGTGAACCCAGATATGTTCCAAAAGCTGAACTATGGATAGATAGAAAAATCATGTCCGATTACTTGAAAAGAGATGTTAAGGATGCCATTGTTGATACTGAGAATGTCGTTGAATTCTGGTATAGAGCAGGCTACGATTATGCTCATATAGTTCCATCCTATACCCTTCATGAAAGAGCTGAATGGGTAAATGAACATACCGGAGCTGTTACTTCATGGAATGAATTCAAAACATTTCCCTGGCCAACAATTGATGAAGTAGACTTCACTCCAGTGGAAAATGCCGTTAGGTTTCTCCCTAAAAAAATGAAGATTATCTCCGGTACATTATCAGGTGTTTTTGAAGAAAGCTGGATGTTAATGGGATTTGAAACATTCGCATTGAAGTTAATTGAAGATTATTCTCTGGTGAAGGCGGTTGTTGATCGTGTTGGGACTTTAATGTATGAAATTATCGATAAGGTTACACAAATAGACGGAGTTGGTGCAATATGGCATTCAGATGATATTGCATATAAAACATCAACATTACTATCGCCCGAACACTATCGGAAACTAATCTTTCCATGGTATAGACGCTTCGGTAATCTTGTTCATGCGAGAGAGTTACCTTTTATGTACCATTCGGATGGATGTCTCTGGGATGTAATGGATGATTTGGTTGATTGTGGATATAATTCTATTCATCCTGTAGAACCATTGAGTATGGATATTTTTGAGTTGAAAAAAAGATATGGAGATACGTTGTGTATTATTGGGAACATTGAAGTGGATAGTTTTCTCACAAGAGGGACACCTCAGATGATAGAAAGAGAAGTTAAAAGAAAGATTGAAGGACTTTCCACAGGTGGCGGTTATTGTTGTGGCTCAAGCAATACAATACCAGAATGGGTTCCCTACGAAAATTTTGTTGCGATGATAGACGCTATAGAAAAATATGGTAATTATTAGTTAAAGGGGGGTTTCATTATACATGACTTCAAGAGAAAGGATTTTGACCACGCTAAATCACAGAGAGCCTGACAGGATTCCTATTGATTTGGGAGGGATGCGGTCTACCGGAATACATGCAATTGCATATAAAAATCTTAAAGAATTTCTTAATTGCAGGAACAAAAAAGTAAAGATATATGATGTTTATCAACAATTAGCTCTGGTTGAAAGTGATATAAGAAAAAGAGTTCATGGGGATGTTGTTGAGTTAAAGAGGTTAGATGGTGGTTTTGGTACTAAAATTAATTGTTGGAAAAGACTTCAAATGTTTCCTGATGAGGGGGAATATTATGTACCGAAAAACTTCTATCCAGAAGTAGAAAGCGATGGTTCTCTAATAATAATAAATAATAATAAAGTGGTCGCTTCTATGCCAAAAGGTGGTTATTATTTTGATTGCTGTTATTTTCCGCTATCCGGAGTTACAGAAACGTCTGGAATCGATAAGGCTTTAGCTGAATATATTACCGATGAAGAGCTTGATTTTCTAGAAGAACAAGCTAAAAAAATTAGAGAAAACACTGATTGTGCTATTATGGGTTCTTTTGGTGGTAATTTTCTTGAGGCCGGACATGGTTACTTTGGTTATCAGGAGTTTATGGAACGAATAATCACCGATAAAACGTTGATTGATTATTTTCTCAATAAACTGGAAGAAAAATATCTGTACGACCTTGAGAAATATCTCAACAGAGTAGGTAAATACCTCGACATAATTGTTTTGGGTGATGATTACGGCACTCAAGAAAATGCTCAAATATCTCCGAAGATGTTCAGAGAAATGTTTAAACCGCATATGAAGGCATTATGCGATTTTATCAAACACAAGAACGAAAATATACGAATTTTTTTGCATTCCTGCGGCTCTGTAATAAAGCTCATTCCAGATTTTATTGATGCGGGAATTGAAATATTAAATCCCGTTCAAACAAATGCCAGAGGAATGGATCCTGAGGTTCTGAAAAGGGAATTTGGCGAAGATCTTACATTTTGGGGTGGAGGATGTGATACACAGCATATTCTCCCCTTTGGGACCTTTGATGAACTTAAAGATGATATTAGAAAACGAGAGGATATTTTTGCTCCTGGTGGTGGCTTCGTATTTTCAGCAATACATAATATTCAAAAAGAAGTTCCTCCAGAAAAAATAGTACTGCTATATGATAGTGCTTATGATTTCGGCATTTATAGAAAGTGAGGTACATTGATGGAGCGTAAAAAGGGGAAAGTTTTTGTTATATCCCATACACACTGGGATAGAGAATGGTATCAGCCATTTCAAAAATTCAGATTTAGATTGGTGGATATGATAAACGAACTCATCGATGTACTGCAGAGTAATAAAGAATTTACCTGCTTTAACCTCGATGGTCAGACAGTGATGCTTGAAGATTATCTTGAGATTCTTCCGGAAAATAGGGAAAAATTAATTAACCTTGTGAAGTCAAATAAATTAGGGATTGGTCCCTGGTATGTGCAGATGGATGAATTTCTTGTAGATGGTGAATCAATAATAAGAAATCTATTGTATGGCAAGGCTCTTGCGAAAGAATTTGGAGGCATTCAATCTCTTGGTTATTTACCTGATAGCTTTGGACATAATTCACAAATACCACAGATACTTAGAGGTTTTGATATAGAAACCAGTCTTTTATGGCGTGGTATTTCCGGTGACGATTTGCCATGGGAATTTATCTGGGTAGGTGCAGATGGTTCAGAACTGATGTCATACAGATTGCCTGAGCCTATAGGATATTGCAACGCTTCTGTAACCCCTGAAGGCAGAAAAGTTGACAAAGAAATACTCCTGGAGTTAAAAAAGGAATTCTCGGAGAACACAAAAACTGGATTGGTTTTATTAATGGATGGATGTGACCATAAGAAATTGAATACTTCTATGCCAGAAACAATTACCTACATGCAAAATAATGACAGAGAAAATTGCTATGAGCAGGTTTTGTTGAATAGGCTTTCTGATGAAATAAAAGCAAGATATGTTAAAAGCATGAAAACGCTTCCAGTAATCAAAGGCGAGTTAAGATCTGTAAATAAATCAAAAAGAGGGTCTATGAATTTCATATTACCCAACGTTTTGTCATCTCGATACAATAACAAAAAGGCAAACTGGAAGGCGATGAATGAAATTGAAAAGGTGACTGAACCGCTGGCTGTTTTTAACTGGTTGAAGGGACAGCCATACCCGGAAGCGTTCCTGGATAAATCGTGGAAGCTGATTTTAAAGAACCATGCGCATGACAGTATAGGTGGTTGCAGTACTGATGAGGTGCACAGGGATGTTCAATCTCGTTTTGAATGGGCATCGCAGATAAATGATAGTATTGTGAAACGCTCATTGATAAGTTTGTCAGGTAATTCGGTAAATGAACCTCAAGATCATGTTTTTATATACAATCCGGGTTTTGTTGATACTGATGAATGCATTCATTTCACAGCTGACGTTTCAGCTAGCATCTTTAATCAAAAGAAAAAAGGCTTGGTTTTTGAAGATGAAAATGGAGAAATTCTTGATAGTAAATTGATTTCATTAAAAAAAAGAACAAAGGCTCTTGATCATTTTGGTGGCTCGGCACCTATTTTTGATGTATATGAAATAGAAGCAGTTGTTCGAAAGAAACTGTCAGGAATGGGTTTCTCCAAAATAAAATTGAAGAGTTCTGACGAAATAGAAGAAACCTCTTATGTGAAAGAAACAGATAAGCTTGAGAATGAATATTTAACTGTTGAACTCCTAAAAAACGGAGAAATAAAAGTAACGGACAAGAAAACAACGAAATCAGTGATAACAAATCACTTTGTTGATAGCGGGGACAATGGAGATGGCTATGCAAGTTCAATACCCCAAAAAAATGTTGAAATTAATAGTCTGGATAAACTAAAGGAATTTAAAATTGAGAAGAGTTATTTACTGGATACAATGAGGCTTAAATATGTACTCGAAATACCAGAGAAACTTGACAAAAATGGACAGGCTCGAACTAAAGAAACTGATAAACTTGAAATTGATACAAAAATAATGCTAAAAAAAGATTCAAAAAGAATTGAGTTTAAAACCAAAATTTTGAATCGCTGTGACAACCATAGAGTTTTTGTTAAATTCATTCCTGAAAATATTACAGGTAATTTTTTTTATACAACACCTTTCGATTTTGTGAGGAAGAATAACAAAGAGTTCTTAAATGAAAAAAAGCCTGACCACTGGATAGAAAATCCACCAGTAGCTTTCCCTAATCAGGGATTGTTTGGAGAGTTATATGAAGGAAAAAGCTGTGAAGGCTACGCGGTAGCAAATAGAGGGATATACGAGTTTGTGAAAACCAAAGAAAGTTTAGACCTCACATTGCTTAGATCTGTTGGACATATTGGGTCTCCATATAGACTTTCATGTATGAAACGAAATGCTGGACCTTCAATAGAAACACCGGAAGGACAGATGCACGGCACTTATTCCTTTGACTACTCTTTGTTTTTCTTTTCTTCTATGGAAGAAATGATAAAGGGAACCGAACGATATCAGAGTATACCGGTAGCTATTTCTTCCAGTGGAAACCAGGATTATATTACTGAACCTTTTTCTATAGAGACAAAAACAACAAAATTAACGGCTTTAAAGCGATCAAATGATGGGGAAGGGATAATATTTCGATTTGTCAATCTTGGACTTGAAACAGATTATGTAAAGATAAGAAGCATATTTAAAATAAGATCTGCGCATGAATGCAAATTGGATGAAACGGTTATTGGTAATTTGATTACTAATGACTGCATTTCAATAAAACTAAAGTCGAAAGAAATAAAAACATTAAAACTTGTACTAAAGGAGGACACTAAATGAGCTTATTAGAAAAACTCAAAGATTCAATTGTGAATACCAATCCTGGAGCAGCAAAAGAACTGACAGAACGAGCACTGTCTGAAGGTTATGAAGCAAAGACAATACTTGATGATTCACTAATCCCTGGAATGGATGAAGTTGGCAGATTATTTAAGGAAGGTGACTATTTTGTTCCTGAAGTTCTTGTTGCTGCAAAGGCAATGCATGCTTCAATGGATATCATTGAGCCATTGCTGGTTAAAGGCGGTGTGAAGAAAGCTGGTAAAGTTATTGCAGGAACCATCGATGGCGACCTTCATGATATCGGGAAAAATCTTGTATGTATGATGTTAAAAGGAGCAGGATTTGAAGTCGTTGATCTTGGTGTAGATGTAAAACCAGAAGCTTTTGTGAGAGCGGTTAAAGAAGAGAAACCAGAGTTTCTGCTCATTTCAGCGCTTCTTACAAGTACTATGATAAATATGCCCAATGTAATAAAGGCGCTTGAAAATGAAGGTTTGAGAGATAAAGTCAAGGTTATTATCGGAGGAGCTCCTGTTAGTGAAAGCTACGCAAAAGAAATTGGTGCAGATGGATATTCTGAAGATAGTACGAGCGCAGTAAAGTTGTTAAGAAAATTGGTCAAACAGTGACGTAAAATATAGGTAGCTCACTCCTCAAAAAAGAATTGGGAAAGTTTTTCTTGACATACCCGAAAGGCAGGAAGCCGAAAGGATAGCCCGGTTCTTTTTGCTAGAGCTCTTACAAATAATTTACTGAATTACAATATAAAAGAGATAATGGATGATATTGCTAATTCCTCAAAACGTTTTGAAAAATTAGTAGAGTGCCGAGACGAATGAAATGACAGTTTTTTTGACCTTCTTTGGTATTTACATGGGTAAATAATCCTGTGTTTTTCATTGTTTTCAGTTTCACAAAACTTCTTTTAATACTCCTTAATCAACCTGTGTTATTATCGGTTAGGAAAACTAAGTAAGTTTTTGTATGGAGGTAAGTTGATGAAAAGGCGGCTTCCGCTTCTAGTAACCGCTTTGTTACGATTTACAGCGGTGCTTAGCTTTGGAATGCTTTTACAATTAAGGCTTAGAGAACTTGGAGCCTCAATATTTATAATAAGTCTGTTGACTACCGTCAGAGGTGGAGTAATGACATTTGGTTCGCCAATCTGGGGAGCACTTGCTGATGAAAGACAATACAGGAAATCGTTAATGATATTTCTAATTGTGCTTCCAGGCTTTCTTTACATTCTTTATGCCTTTTTACAGGTTCCTTATCATTTTATTTTACTGGCGGGAGCAATTGCTTTCTTTTCATCAGGATTCAGACCGGTTGTACTTGCAATAAGTACAGTTAGTGCGGGTAATTCGGTAGGCAAGTCATCACGTGAGATATCATTTATTAATGCAGCAAGTTCGCTGGGAATGTTTCTTGGTAGGGTTCTCGTTTCTTTATTGTTGATAGTACTAAGCGTTCAAAATACACTTTTCTTTTTTGGATTGCTGGCTTTTGCAGCTGCCATACCTGCTTTAATGATAAAAGAAACCAAAAGAACCACTATTAGAGAAAGATATGGCAATCTATTACACAGAATTTTTCCCATTACAGCGGATCCTACACCTCTTAAGCAAAATGGTTTATGGGCTGTTTATCTTGGTAGTTTTATGCGTCAGCTCGGAACTGCTGGTATTATGTCTTTGATAGCTATTTTTATGACAGAGTCAGTTGGTCTTTCAAAATCATTTGCAGTTCTTCTTTCGGGTATTAACCCGGCCCTTCAGTTTTTTTCTCATTTGCTTTTTGGTAAACTTATATCAACCATTGGGCCAAAGGTAAGTACGGTAATAGGCATTTTCTTATCATCTATGACCGCTGTATTTTTGGCTTTAGCGAATAGCTGGATCATGATTGCGCTGGCTTATGGATGTCTCGGACTTGCATTCGGAGCATTTATTAACGGCGCTTCAACCTTTATCACACTGAATTCACCGGATGAAAGAAGAGCCGAATTTCTTGGATTGTTGAGATCTTCTCGTTCGCTGGGCTTTATGGTTGGACCGATTACTGCAGGGTTAATTGCTGAAAGTACATACACGGGTATGTTTGCATTTATGGCATCAGTTATGGCTATTAGTGGACTGATAGTTGTTATTTTTAGTAAAGAAGACCGTTCGCATGTGAATATGAGGTTCAGAAGTTGACAGATTTCACCAGAAGAATCATTAACATTGCTGTGCCGATAACGATACAGAATTTCATATCAGTGGGTCTAAATCTTGTTGATAATATCATGATAGGACAGCTTGGTGCTATTTCTATAGCTTCTGTAGGTATTGTCAACCAGGTAGTTTTTATTCTTATGCTCATAACATTTGGTGCAGCAAGTGGCTCAGGTGTTTTTGTTTCCCAATATTGGGGCATAAAAGATATAGAGAACATAGAAAAAACCGTGGGACATATATTGAAGATAACCATATCAGTCGCGGTGTTGTTTTTTGTTTTGTTGTTCGCTTTTCCTGAACGTTTACTGTCGCTCTTCACTGATGATTTTGCTGTAATTCAACTGGGTGCTGAGTACTCCAGAATAGTTTCATTTACAACTTTTTTCACATCTTTTAGCTTTATCATGGCCATGGTCTTGAGAACAGTAGAAAAAGCGAAGATACCCATGTATATCAGTTTGGTTGCTCTTGTTGTTAATACTATAAGCAATTACTTACTCATTTTCGGAATAGGTTTTTTCCCGGAATTGGGTGTTAAAGGTGCAGCGATTGCCACCCTATTGTCAAGAATCATAGAGTTTTCCCTTTATATTTATTCGTTAAGGAAAGACTGGACTCCAATAAAGATCAGTTTTAAAAGCTTGTTTAGTTTTGACAGTATCTTCTTCAGGAGATTGATGAAAATTGCATCACCAGTTATAGCAAATGAGTTTTTCTGGAGTCTTGGAATAACAATGTATTCCGTTGTTCTCGCAAGAATGAGCACAGAAGCAATAGCTGTAAGAAATATTGAGCACACGATTGGCAGTTTTGGATTGATTTTTTTTGGGGGCGTCTCAGCAGCGACCGTTGTTCTTGTTGGTTCCGAGTTGGGTAAAAATAATTATGAAGGTGCCATAAAGAATGCTCATGCGCTCCTGAAAATAACACTGGTACTGGCAATAATTTCTGGATTAGGTGTTATTGGACTTTCATGGGGAATTATTGATTTTTATAATGTCAGTGAAGACATAAAAAACACATTGCTCGTTGTAATGGTTATAATGGGTCTATCACAGCCATTAAGAATGTTTAATAACGTAAATCTCGTAGGTGTTTTACGTAGTGGCGGAGATACAAAGATGGTTCTCTTTCTTGAAATCTTTAGTTTGTGGGCAATTGGGATACCACTTGTCGCAGTTGGTGGATTGGTATTAAAGTTGTCAATACCATTAGTTTATTTGATGATGTTACCTGAACAGGGATTTAAAGGTTTTTTTGGATTTATGCGCTTAAAATCGGGGAGATGGGCTAGAAGAGTTATTGATTAGTAAACTGAAAAAAGGAAGGATAGCAAATGGCTATTAAAAAGGACAAACAATTTTATAAATTTGCTTCTTACGGCTTTCTAAAGAATCTGAGATTTTTTGAACCGTTTATTATCCTTTTTTTCAGACAGATGGGTTTTTCTTTTTTACAAATAGGGATTCTTTTTTCTGTCAGAGAAATATCTACAAATCTCCTTGAATTGCCAACGGGGTTTGTTGCAGACCTTTACGGTCGAAAGATATCAATGGTTTTTGCAATGATCTCTTATATTATTTCCTTTTTAATATTCTTCTTTTTTCCCCAATTTTTTGTTTATGCACTTGCAATGGTGCTCTTTGGTCTGGGAGAAGCCTTGAGATCTGGTACGCATAAGGCAATGATTCTGGAATATTTGAGGTTAAATAAATTGCTGGATACCAGAGCAGAATACTACGGTGCAACACGGTCTGCCTCTCAGTTGGGTTCAGCACTCAACGCTTTAATAGCTGCGGGAATAGTTTTCTGGAGCGGGGATTACAGAGTCGTTTTTCTTGCTGCTTTAATTCCATATATTGGTAATCTGCTAAATTTGGCTACATATCCAGGTGAACTTGACGGTGAAATAAAGAAAAAAAGCAAAAAAGAAACATTCAAAATCTTCTTTTCAATATTTAAGGATAAGTATTCTCTTAAGGCTATGTTTAACAGTACAGTTTTCGATGCTTTTTTTAAGACTATTTCTGCTTATCTTCAACCAGTTTTGCAGGGGCTTGCTCTTTCACTTCCACTTTTGCTAAATTTTGAAAATGAAAAGAGAACAGCGGTAATAGTTGGAGTTGCATACTTTTTCATATACCTAGCCACAAGTTATGCTTCTAAAAATGCTGATAAAATCAGTAAAAAATTTGGCAAAATCGAGATAGCAATTAATGTTACATTTTTAATTGGTGCAATTATGATAGTTTTATCTGGAATGTTCATGTATCTGGACTTAAGAATAGTGACCGTTTTAATGTTTATGGGATTGTATATTCTACAGAATTTAAGAAGACCGCTAAATGTATCTTATATTAGTGAAAAGATCTCTCATAAAACGATGGCGTCGGGTCTTTCTGCAGAATCCCAGTTAAAAACAATTCTTATGGCAGTACTTGCTCCCATCATAGGTTTTTTGGCAGATAGTATAGGTATAGCTTTTGCACTGGTTCTTGGTGGTTTAATTATGTCGGGACTATATTTTTTGGTACGATTGAGAGTAAACGAGAAAGGGTGATACATATGAAATGGATAGACATTAGAAGTGATACCGTAACAACACCTACACCGGAAATGAGAAAAGCAATTTATGAAGCTGAAGTTGGAGACGATGTTTATGGAGATGACCCAACCGTAAACAAACTTGAAAAGCTAGCTGCCAATATTTTGGGAAAGGAAGATGCTCTTTTTGTTCCATCTGGAACGTTTGGAAATCAACTGGCAATTATGACTCATACCAATATGGGAGATGAAATAATACTGGCTGATTCAAATCACATATTTGTACACGAAGTTGGTGCTTCTTCTGTAATTGCTTCAGTTCAGTTGAGAACACTTGAATGTGATAATGGTCAACCAGAAATTTCTAAAATTGAGAATTCAATAAGAGAAAAGGATATTCATTTTCCAAAAACTGGTCTTATATGTATGGAAAATGCCCATTCATCCGGCAGGGTTGTTAGGCTTGATTATTTAAAGAAAGTGAGAAAATTGGCCAATAAATACAGTATCCCCGTGCATCTGGATGGTGCGAGAATATTCAATGCATCCATTGCTCAGAATGTTGAACCAGAGGAAATTGCTGAAACTGCTGGTTCAGTAATGTTCTGTTTGTCCAAAGGTCTTGCAGCTCCCATTGGTTCAATTTTGGCTGGAGATAGAGAATTCATAGAAAAAGCCAGAAAAGGAAGAAAGCTTATGGGTGGGGGCATGCGCCAGGCAGGAATTATTGCAGCAGCTGGTATTGTTTCACTGGAACAGATGATCGATAGATTGTCAGAAGATCACGTAAATGCCAAAATTCTCGCAGGAAAAATCTCCGATATCAAAGGAGTAAATGTTTTACAGGATCAACTGGATATCAATATGGTTTTCTTTACACTTAACAATAATGAAAAGTTGAATCTGATTGAATTGATGAAGGAAAAAGGAATAAAGATTAATCCTCCAGAAAATGGAGTATATAGATTTGTTACAAACAAAGATGTTACTGAGGAGGATATAATGGAGGTTTCAGCTGCCATGAAAGAAATACTGGAGTAAGAAGTAACGATCGCTCATTAAATATGCTTATTGAACATTTCATTCTTATTCTGTTTAGATTAATTAACGATAATACGTTAAAATTAGCAAATTGTTTGTTGAAAAATAGTTTCTAGTTGATTTTCGACTTGGATATAGGGCATTGAAACATTATAATGTGATTATAGCAAATTATATATGTGAGCTGAGGGGTGAAAAAAATTGGCTAAAGTACTTGTTACAGCAGCGAGAACAATGTATGGATTGAACACAATTAGAATTTTAAGTGCTGAGAATCATGAAATTTATGCAGCAGATAGCGTAAAACTTAATGGTGGAGCCTTTTCAAAACATGTAAAAAAGAGTTTTGTATATCCTGAGGTTAGTAAGAATGCAAGAGCGTTTGTTAAGAAGGTTCTTGGTTTTGTTGAAAAAGAAAGAATTGAATATATTATCCCCTGTTTTGAGGAAGCATATGTTATTTCTTTTTACAAAGAATTATTTCAAGGTAAAGTTAAGTTGATGGTTGAAGATTATGAAAAGCTGATGCTTTTGCATGATAAATATTTAATGACAAAATTTTCAAAAAAACTTGGACTTCATACACCAAATACTGTAATCTTTGAGGATTTTAAACCAGACGAATGGAATTTTCCAGTTGTATTAAAACCAAGGAAGAATCGTGGTGCAATGGGTATTAAAAAAATAGATAATGCAGTTCAGTTAGAAAAGGCTTTAAGGAAAATAAACAGTGAAAATTATATGGTCCAGGAATATATTGAACATAAACAATATTGCACAACAGGCATTGCATATAATGGTAAATTAATGGGCAATGTGGTTTATAAGAATTTGAGGGAATTTCCTGAATCAGGTGGATTTGGAACATATAGAGTTAGTTGTGATATTCCAGAGATCATCGAGAATGTTAAAAAAATAGTGTCCGAGTTAGATTACACCGGTTTCATATGCGTTGATCATCTATATGATCCCAGAACAGGAGCTTATTATATAACAGATGTTAATCCTCGCATGAGTCCCGGATTGTACACTGCTTATATGGCTGGAGTTAATCTCCCCAAAATGTACATCGATTTAATTGATAATCCTCAAAATGTAAAACAACAATTTGCGCCTGCTGGACATGTTTCTTACACGAGTTTTCTCGAAATTGGATGGTTCTTATCAGTGCTGTTTAAAGGTAAATTCAGAAGTATAAATGAGTATTTTAAACAGAAGAAAATTCGTGGCGGGGATGATGTATGGGATAAGAATGATATTGTACCTGCCTTTATCACGTTTTCTACTATGCTTTATTCTGCAATCCTTGGACCTTTTTACAAGTGGGGAGACGAAGAAATTTTTCTAAAGAAAACATTCTATGAGGATGAATATTTTCAAAAGACAAGCAGGTTAATAGAACTCGAAAAAAAATATTGTGAAGTTCCTTCGAGTAAAAAAGAGCATGCTGTCTCAAAATTGTGATTTTAATGTATTGAAACCTCTGTATTGATAAGTA
>JASMTM010000055.1:0-22004 GCA_041694295.1 Petrotogales bacterium | reverse complement strand
ACTTTTATCATGCTATAAAGAATGGCATAAGCGTAAATGAGTTTAGTTATTCAAATTGTTCTTTTTATCTGCTCCCTTATTCTAACCTAAAGGAAAAAATTCTTGATAAAATGCTTGGGGCAAAAGAATCAATTTACATTGCTGAATATGCTTTTACGGATTACGACTTCTTAAGTGTTATGAAGTTAAAATCAATTAAAGGAATCCAGATACGGTGTTTGGTAGACAGCTGGACCTTCGACTATGGAGAGATCGTTTCTTATTTGAACAAACCTTTCATGATAAAACGTGTAGGGGCTCATAAATCGCTGCACGAAAAAACAATGGTACTTGATAATGAAATAGTAATAACAGGTTCAGCTAATCTAACATATTCGGCTTATGAAAAGAACAGGGAATTAATTGTTATAATTAAGAATAAAGAGGTTGCGAAGAAATTTTTGGATTACTTTAATTTTATATGGGAGGTGTGGGGAGATGATTATTAGAGTTGGACTTGCTCAGATAAATACAACGGTAGGCGACATTGAATATAATCTAGCGAAAATAAAAGAATACATAAATAAAGCAAAGGACAAAGATGTTGACATAATTGTTTTTCCTGAACTTACCATTACAGGTTATCCTCCAGAAGATTTACTCTATAGGGTAGATTTTGTTAAAAAGAACCTGTCAGCACTTGAAACGATTAAAGACTATACGAGCGATTCTGATATTATTGTTATAGTGGGATTTGTTGATTTTGATACTGAGTTATACAATGCGGCTGCTGTTATTCAAAATGGTGAATTGATAGGAATCCATAGAAAAAATCATCTTCCTAATTACACTGTTTTTGATGAAAGAAGATATTTTTCAGCAGGCAATGATTCTTTAGTATTAACCAATGGTAGGATTAAGCTGGGAGTAAATATTTGTGAAGATATCTGGGTTCCAGCAGGCCCCGGACATGATCAAACAAAATTTGGAGCAAATTTACTGTTGAATCTTTCCGCTTCCCCGTATATTTCAGAAAAGCATTTTTCCAGATTAAAACTACTTCAGACAAGAGCAAATGAATATTCGTGTGCAATTGGCTACTGCAATCAGGTTGGTGGCCAGGACGAACTGGTTTTTGATGGAAGAAGCCTTATAGTTCTACCTAACGGAAAAACCTATGTTGCTGCTGATTTTGAAGAAGAATTGCTTATTGGAGACATTGACCCTTATGATGCCATTACGCTGAATCTGCTTGAGGGAAAAAGAAAGAGCTATACAATTTTCAGAGGTGTGAATGAAAAAAAGATATCATTTAAAGGAAAATCAAAACAGGAATACATTCCAGATTATAAGGAACCTGCCTGGTATAGAGAAGAAGAGACGTTCAAAGCTCTTGTTCTAGGTTTAAAGGATTATCTCGTTAAGAATGAATTTAAAAAAGTGGCTTTAGGATTAAGTGGTGGATTAGATTCTTCACTGGTGGCTTGTTTGGCAACTGAAGCAATAGGAAATGAAAACGTTGTTGGAGTGTTTATGCCTTCTGAATATACCACAGAACAGAGTAAAGAAGATGCGATGAAACTTGCAGAAAATCTGGGAATAAATACCTTAACAATACCCATTAACGAAATTAATTCTTTGTATCTGTCATCATTAAATGAGTTTTTTGCAAATACAAAATCTGATGTTACCGAAGAAAACATTCAGTCAAGAATTAGAGCAAATATCTTAATGGCACTTTCAAACAAATTCAACTGGATGATTTTAGCCACCGGCAATAAAAGCGAGCTTGCAACAGGATATGGGACGCTTTATGGAGATATGGCTGGTGGTTTTGCACCGTTGAAGGATGTGTATAAAACAGATGTATTAAAGCTCGCTGGTTTTTATAATCGTTTTAAAGAAAGCAAAATAATTCCAGAAAGTATAATTGAAAAACCACCTTCAGCTGAATTAAAACCTGGACAGAAAGATGAAGATATATTACCACCTTACCATGTGCTTGACACTATTTTGAATTTCTTTTTTGAAGAAAGATTTTCACCTGAGGAAATTGCTGAAAGAGGTATAGATATAGGAATAACTCGCGAAGTGCTTACAAGAATTAAGAACAGTGAATTTAAAAGAAAACAATATTGCGCTGGGACAAAGATTTCGCGCTGTTCATTTGGCAAAGACTGGAGGATGCCCATTACCAGTGGTTACGAAAAAAAGTTTTGAAGCCGTTGTTATTGATATAGATGGGACATTCATAGATGATAACGAAGAACTTCCCTCTGATAATCTCTCGATCTTGAATTTCATCATTGAAAAAGGAATCAAAGTGATTTTTTGTAGTGGAAGAATGCTGCAATCTGTAGAAGTGTTTTTAATGACAAATATTGGCAGAACGTTTCCAGTAATTGCCTACAATGGTGCAATGGTAAAGCTGAATGATCGTATTATTCTTGACAAAAAGATTTCTTCATCGCTTGCGAGTCGGATTGTGAAAGAAGCACTAAAAGAAAGACTTTATATTCAAGCTTGCGTTAACGATGAATTATATGTGTCAGAAGATAATAAAAAAGCTGTTGATTATGCCAGGCATTCCAACGTGGAATATCATGTACCTAAAAATTTTGTAAACTTTGTTAACAGTTGTGAACCAACAAAACTCTTGATTATTGATGAAGCAGAAGAACTCAAAGCAATTGCAGAGAAATTCAGAAGAAGATTCAGTGGAGTTGAAATAGTAAGGTCTTTTCCAACATATCTTGATATTATACCCTCAAATACTGATAAAGGAATGGCACTGAAGATACTCTGTGAAAAGATGGGAATATTGCTGAAAAAAACTGTAGTTTTTGGGGATAACGATAATGATGTCGCTGCTTTTAAAGTAGCGGGTTTATCGGTTGCAATGGGAAACGGAACAAAAATGGTAAAAGAAAACGCTGATATCATAGCACCAACAAACAATGATGCAGGGTTTGCAAAGATAACAAAATGCTTATTTAGGAAGAACTATTTTTGAAGTCTTTTGAAAAATTCAAAAACATCGTAACTCTTTGGATTCAGTTTATAGATTTTGTCTGCTGCCTTCAAATAATAGTCATTAGCCCATGCAGGACTATGGTTTATTTCATCGATAAACGTTGAAACAACCTTTATGTTATGCCCACCGTTTGCTGAAGCATCAATTTTGATAAGGTCTTTCATAATATCATCCAGTGATTGAGATACTGGAGTACCGGTTTCACTACCTGAGCCGCCTCTTTCATCAAATATAATTTCAGCATACATTGCCTGAACCAGAAGTGCACAAACAGTTCTTATAGTACTGTGTCTCTGGAAATATTGTTTTGAGGCATGGAGATAGTTTAAAAGGTGTATTAAGTAAAACGAAGTATCCAAACGCCTTTCTGAGATAAACTTAAGTGTGCTTATGAAAAGTGCTTTTCTTATACTTTCAACACTATAGCCATTTCTAAAACTATCAAAGATTTCAGTTATGATTCCTTTACGGTAGTAAAGTGAGTTATAAACTGCGTCGAATACTTGTTCATCGATAGGAACTGTATTGTTTACCCACTTTTCATCTATATCGAAATTTCTTGACACCCTATCATAAAGAGGAAAGATCACCGGAAAAGAGGTTAGATATCTTAGAAACCATCTATAAAACTGTTGTGACAGCCTAGGGATCCGTTCAACGAGTTCAAGCGTTTTTTCCAGAGCTATCGCTTTGTGACCAAGATTTCTGGCATTTCTAAAAGTTGTTTCTTCAACTGATACGATACTCATAAAGTAAAGGATATCTTCAATTTCTGGTTTAAGCGAAATATTTACGTCCTGAATTTCTTCAAATACTTTTATTGTCTGCAGTGTATCAGCTGACAATATCGAGTCGCCTAGTGATTGTAAATTGAGGTTTTCCTGTGCAACTTTCCCACTCAAATTTAATTTTGATTGTTCTGCCCACAAATATTTTTCCTTTAGATTATCGCATGCCTGTAAGAAAACCAGCGTAGCAAGTTCCTCATAATGGTCCATTATTTCCAGTGCTGATCCCATGACCAACGGTCCGTGGTTTGTGATAATTAGTTTCAAGCTATTAGAACTCACGTCCCATTCGGTATAATTATCTGCGCCAAGAGAATATTTAAGGTCTGAAAAAAGTCTGTAAAGAAAATTATTTGTCTTCTTCTTAGAAACCGCTTTATATGCTTTTTCTAGAAATATTTCTTTTTCCATATTCTTCCATTCATTGGCTTTCATAAATTTCGCCTGCCCTTTTCCCAACTTCTTTGCTTGGAATAATCCCTACATCTCCAATAAAATAACCCTGTTCATCTTTAAGACGTACAATAGACATTTTAACTGTGAATGAGTTTCCCTCTTTAGTATAATTTAACATTTTTCCTTGCCAAACACCTTTATTGGCAAGGTGTTCATTTATCGAATTTCTTAGTTTTTCATCGATATCTACAATACCATCAGAAAGCTTTTTGCCTCTAACCTCTTCTACGCTTTCGTAACCATGTTCTTTTAACCAGGAATTGTTCGCGTACAATATACAACCTTTCATGTCTGAAGCAATAATTAAATCATGTAAATGATCCAGCAAAACTGCTCTTTCTTTTACTCTCTCGAGTGTACTGTAGAATCCAGTCATATCCTTTGCAGTTATTATATAACCTAAAAATTCATTGCTCTCTTCTTCCAAAACCTGTTGATAGGAGTATTCGAGGGTTATTTTTGTATCACCTTTTTCATAAATATCAATTGTCCCTCTATTCTGCATTAATTTAAGTTTTTCAAAAAATGTGTTTAGAAAACTTACCAGCATTGTATTTTCTTTATTATTTATTGAAGAAATATCTTCATCTTTGATTCTGAAAAATCTCATTGCTATTTCGTTTAGATACAATATTTCATTTTTTTCATTTATTACAGTAATTATTTCTGAAATATTCTGAAGAAATAAGGAGTGAAACTTTAGTTTCCTTCTTAACTTCAATTCTTCTGTAACATCTCTCCCAATGGTCAGAATATATGTTCCTTCATCAGTGTGTAATATGCTTTTTTTAGTATCCACAATAAATGTATTATTATCACTCTTTATATGTTCTTCTTTTCCTTCCCATCTTCCTTTATTATCTAACTTTTCACTGATACTTATTTCTTGTTCTGAATCAGAAAGATAATTTTTTTCTTTAGTACCAATCATTTCTTCCATTCTATAACCATGTTTGTCAGCTGCATAACTGTTCAAATATATAATTGTACCGTTTTCATCAGTAGCATATGCGATTTCTTCAGCATTGTCAAGGAAACGCCATTGTAGCATAATCTCTTTCATATTTCGTTTTTGCAGTGTAATGTCCATAAAGGTGAACTGAATGACTTTTTCTGCTCCATAAATCGTTTCAGAAGAACTGTATCTTACATCACGTTTATCCCCAAGATGAGTTTGAAGCTTGCATTCCAGGTTTGTTTTTGGTTCAGAACTAAGTATTAATGCAGTATCCTCTTCTGAATCAACGAAATCAGACAGTTTCATGTGAATTAATCCATCACCCTGATATCCCAGTACTTCTTTTGCGACTTTATTGGCGAAAAGTATTAATCCATCATTCTTACGTAGAACCAGCATCCCACAACCCATACTGTTTACAAGGCTGAGATATTTTTCCTTTTCAAATCCCAGAATTCTTTCCAGTTGTTGTTTTTCAACGATTAGATTGACAATATTATTAAGGTAATTAAGATATCCTGGTCCCTTCAATATGTATTCATCTTCGGCAATACAATACTTCTGCACTTCTTCCATGTCAGAAGCTAGAAATATGTAAGGTACATCACTTTCTTTTGATTTTTTTACGATATTTTCATCAAAATAATCGAAGATCAAAAGGTCAGAGAACAGCCAATGCTCTTTTTCTACATGTTCTGTGTATCTCACCTCATAAAAATCATGAAGAGCTTCTATTAGTCTTTTAGCGTCTTTATTTGTTCTTGCAACAACAATGACCCTTTGCCTGGAAGAATCCTTACGCAAAACTTTTCCTCCTTTAAATAGAGGAATTCATTTAACAGTGATTAGCCTTGTAAGCATTTTAACACAGATTTAACCAAATCCTGAAAGCATTCTTAAAATAAACAAAAAAGGAGCCTTTTCGGCTCCTTGGAGCAGGCGATGAGATTCGAACTCACAACCTCCGCCTTACCAAGGCGGCGCTCTACCTTTGAAGCTACGCCTGCTCAATCTTGAAAATCATATCATAGCAAATTACATCTTTCAACCCTCTATTTCCTGTCTGTAGCTAACCACGGGAGATCTCGAAGCTGTAACTTCATCTAATCTTCTTACGGGAGTAGTATAAGGTGCCTTCTTAAGTTTTTCGGGATCATTTCTTGCTTCGTCTAGGATTTCCTTGATTATGCTGACATAATTATCGATATTTTCTTTGCTTTCAGTTTCAGGTGGTTCAATCATCAATGCTTCGCTAACTATTAAAGGGAAATATATTGTTGGGGGATGTACATTGTAATCGAGCAATCTTTTTGCAAGATCAATGGTCTTAATATTGTAATCATCGACAAGCACTGACCCATCAAAAACAACTTCATGTTTGCATAAACCTGGAAACGCTGTAGGTATTATAGTCGACAGTTTTTTTCTGAGATAATTTGCATTTAGCACTGCCATTTCACTTGCTAATCTTAAACCTTCCTTTCCCATCATCAGTATATAAGAATAAGCCTTAACAAGAACGTTGAAGTTACCAAAAAAGCTTCTTACCCTGCCTATAGAATTATTGAGATTCCATTTTAAGTAATAGCCTTTCTTATTGTCTAAATCAACTATCGGAACAGGAAGATAATCCTTTAGGAATTCAGCAACCCCAACGGGACCACTTCCGGGTCCACCCATACCATGTGGGGTAGAAAAGGTTTTATGCAAATTTAGGTGAATTATGTCAAAACCCATGTCACCAGGTTTAACCTTTCCCATAATAGCGTTAAGGTTGGCACCATCGTAATACATCAATGCACCCTTTTCGTGGGCGATTTCAGTAATTTTACATATATCTTTTTCAAATAGTCCAAGAGTGTTCGGGTTTGTGAGCATAATTCCAGCAACATCTTCGTCTATTTGCTTTTTAAAATCTTCAAGATCTACAATACCACTGTCATTTGATTTTATTTCTACCACTTCAAATCCAGCCATTTTTGCGGAAGCAGGGTTTGTTCCGTGTGCTGAGTCAGGAATTATTACCTTATTTCGTTTTTCACCCTTGCTTCTGAAATATTTCTTAATGATTAGCATTCCTGTGAGCTCACCATGAGCGCCAGCAGCGGGTTGTAAAGTGAAAGTCTTCATTCCTGTGATTTCGCAAAGCAATTTTTTGAGGTCATACATTAATTCAAGAGCACCTTTGAATGTTTCCTCAGGTTGATAAGGATGTAGCTCTGTGAAACCGGGTAATGAGGCAATGTTTTCGTTTATTCTTGGATTATATTTCATGGTGCATGAACCAAGAGGATAAAATCCAGTATCAACTGAAAAATTCTTTTTTGATAGATTACTATAATGTCTAACAACTTCTGTTTCGCTGCATTCTGGAAGAGAAAGCTCTTTACTTCTTATTAGTTCTTTGGGAATAATTTCTTCGATTTCTATTTCAGGCAATTTTTCATCTGGAAGACTGTATCCTACTCGATCCTTTCTTGATTTTTCGAAGATTGTCATAGTATCTCCTCCAGTTTTCCTGCAAGAAATGTAATATCATCATTAGTCACAGCTTCGGTTGTGCAAAATAGTGCGCAATCCTCCATATTTGGAAAAAATCTTTTAAGTGGTAATGGCCCAAGAATTTTTTCTTCTAGTAGTTTTTCATTTATTTCTTCAACTGATTTATCTTTATTTATTCTCAATACAAACTCATGAAAGAAAGGACCATCGAAAACGGGAGATATACCCTCGATTTTTAATAATTTTTCGTACAAGTAATGAGATTTTTTCAAGCATCGTATTGCAATTTCTTTGATTCCATTCTTTCCCATAAGACTCATATAAATACTTGCAAGCAATGCATTAAAGGAATGATTGGAGCAAATGTTGGAAGTAGCCTTTTCTCTTCTTATATGCTGTTCCCGCGTTTGTAGAATCATTGCATAACCCGTTTTACCATCCAGATCTTTTGTTTGTCCAATCAGTCTTCCTGGAGTTTTTCTTATATATTTTTCTCTTGTAGCAAATAAGCCAAGACCCGGTCCACCAAGATTCATTGGATTTCCTAGTGGTTGACCTTCGCCAACAACAATATCAGCACCGAGTTTTCCAGGTGCTTCAAGTAAGCCTAATGCAACTGGATTAACCACAGTGGTAAGTAGAGTCTTTTTTGGTAACAGTTCTTTTATTTTATACAGGTGTTCTACAATACCAAAGAAATTTGGATATCCTAAAATAAGTGTTGCTGTATTATCTGATATTTTTTCTTTTAGATCTTCAATATCCAAATTACCTGAAACAGCTGAATATTTTACTGGTATAACATTTAAATCTGCTCCAAAGCAGTAGGTTTTTAAAACTTCAATGTACTCGGGATGAAGTGATGATGCGACAAGAACATCTTCTTTTTTTGTTATCCTGGCGGCCATTAATGCTGCTTCTGCTGTAGCTGATGCTCCATCATACATGGATGAATTAGCGATATCCATACCTGTAAGCTCGGTGATCATGGTTTGGAATTCGAAAAGCATTTGTAATGTACCCTGGGAAACTTCAGCCTGATATGGTGTATAAGCGGTTAAAAATTCTCCTCTTGAAGCAATTGAGTTCACCGCTGCGGGTATCAAGTGTTTATAAGCGCCAGCGCCTCTGAAAACAGCATAATCCTCGAGAGATGCGTTCATCTCTGATAGATGTTTCAGTTTTCTTCTAAGAGAAAACTCATCAGATGCTTCAGGTATATCAAGTTTGCTATCAAGGCGACTGGGCACATCTTTATATAATTCATCAAGGCTGTTAACACCTAACTCAGTTAACATTTCCTGTATTTCTTCTTTAGAATGCGGTATATAAGGGTTGTCACTCATTTTAGCCCTCCTTTTCGCAAAACTCGTCATATTCCTCCTTATTCATTAGTTTATCAAGCTCAGCTTCATCTGAAAGCTTTACTTTGCAAATCCAACCTTTTCCCTCCGCATCTTCATTAATAATTTCTGGTGAATCCTCAAGATCTTCATTTACTTCTATGATTTCACCGGTGATTGGACAATAAATGTCACTGGCAGCTTTTACTGATTCAACAGTACAAAGCATTTCACCTTTGTTAATTTCATTGCCAGCTTCTGGGAGCTCGACATAAACAATGTCACCCAATTGATCCTGGGCATAATCGGTTATACCTATTACACCAATTTCTCCTTCTTTTTTTACCCATTCATGTGATTTGCTGTACTTAATCATCGCATTAGCCTCCCTTTATTCAATTTTTTACTGAACCTCTATAAAAAGGTAACTTCACTATTTCAGCTTTTACTTTCTTCTTTCTTATCTCAACTTCAACATTTGTCCCAGTTTTTGCTGAACCTTTATCGATGCAAGCAAAGGCTAAGCTTTTTTTAAGAGTAGGTGCAAACATTCCACTGCTTATCCAACCAATTACTTTGTTATTGAGATAAACCTTATGTTCATGCCTTGGTATTGCTTTATCCTTTATCTCCAATCCTCTTAGCTTACGTGTTATTCCCTTTTCTTTCTGTTCCAAAAGTGCCTTTTTCCCAATGAAGTCCTTTTCAAATTTGACAGTCCATTTCAAAGGTGCTTCTAGCGGTGTAATAGTTTCATTAAGGTCATTACCATATAACATATAGGATGCTTCAAATCTAAGTGTGTCTCTGGCACCAAGTCCGGCAGGTAAAATTTCCTTCTCATTACCGATTTCTAAAATTTTTCTCCATAACGGTATTGCTGCTTCCCTATCCACATATAATTCAAATCCGTCCTCACCGGTATATCCGGTTCTTGACAATAGCGTTTCAATACCACTCACTCTGCCCTGTGTGAAATGATAGAAATCGACTGTTTCAAGATCTATCTGGGAAATCGTACTAAGTAATTCCTGTGCCATCGGACCTTGTAGCGCTAGCTGTGCTATTTCATCAGATTTATTGTTAATCTCGACATCAAATTTACCTTTTTGATTTTTTATCCATTTGAAGTCTTTATCTGTATTTGAAGCATTTACTACAAAAAGAACTTTATTATTTGCCATTCTATACACAAGAAAATCATCGATAATTCCACCTTTTTTGTTGCACATAGGTGTGTAGCAAATCTGGCCATTTTTTAGTTTATTCACATAATTTGTTACAAGGTAATCAGCAAAGCTGATAGCGTCAGAACCGACAATTTCAATTTCACCCATATGTGATACATCAAACAAACCGGCGAACTCCCTTACCTGTCTATGTTCCTTTATTATGGAACTATACTGTATAGGCATTTCCCAACCTGCAAAATCAACCATTTTAGCTCCATTTCTTAAATGCTCTTCATATAATGGAGTTCTTTTACTTTTTGTCATTATTATTCTCACTCCTTTTCAAATCTTCGATTATGATTTTGGCTTCTTCAAAATGTTCTTCGTCCACATATATATCAATCATTCCGCCAGCACCGAAATATACATTATCCATATATGCCATTTCTGTGGATTTTAGGTCTACTTTTATACCTTCATTTTCAAGGATTTCTTTAAACATTTTGGCCTGGTGGTAAAAGACAGCTTCCTTCAATTTTTTCATTCTTCCACCCCCCTGTTACGATTATAGCATTACCAATGAGTGTTAATTAATCGCATATACAATTGAATAAGAGAAGTCCCAGGCCATTATTGTGATATAATTTCGCAGGAATACACTTCCTAAAATGATTCGAGGGGGTAATGATTATGATAAGTAGACTTGCCATACTTACCAGTGGTGGTGATTCACCAGGTATGAATGCCGCTTTGAGAGCTGCTGTCAGAACAGCAGTTACCGAAGGAATGGAAGTGTTGGGATTAAAAAGAGGTTATGCTGGTTTACTTGATGAGGAAATAATCACGTTAAATTACGATTCTGTTGGTGGAATAATGGAGCGCGGTGGAACAATATTAAGAAGCTCGCGATGTGAAGAATTCAAGACGGAAGAAGGAAGAGCAAAAGCAATAAAAGTGCTTGAAA
This sequence comes from Petrotogales bacterium, assembly GCA_041694295.1. Lineage (GTDB taxonomy): Bacteria > Thermotogota > Thermotogae > Petrotogales > Kosmotogaceae > JASMTM01. Next base: position 10,808 of record JASMTM010000055.1, on the reverse strand, counting down.
AGAATAAAATCGATGGTCTTATAGTAATTGGGGGAGAAGGTTCATTAACAGGTGCTATGCTGCTTTCTAACGAAGGTAATATTCCAGTAATTGGTATTCCGGGAACGATAGATAACGATATTGCACATACTGATATGTGCATAGGAGTAGATACATGTTTAAACACAGTAATAGATAATATTCAAAAGTTGAAGGATACTGCGAGTTCTCATGAACGAGCTTTTATTGTTGAAGTTATGGGTAGAGAATCTGGTTATGTGGCTCTCGCTGCTGGTTTATCTACTGGTGCAGAAGCAGTTATTATTCCAGAAAAGCCTGTTGATTATGAAGCACTGGCTGAACGAATATGGAATGAACGAAAACGTGGAAAGATAAACTGTATAATTGTTGTTGCTGAAGGAGCAGCGAGTGCTTATACTGTTGCGAGACATATGGAACATAGGATCGGTTATGAAACCCGTATAACTATTTTGGGACACATACAACGTGGAGGTTCTCCTACTGCGTTCGATAGAATGCTTGCTTCACGGATGGGCTATTATGCAGTGGAGTTTTTAAAAGAAGGAGCTTCCAAAGAGATGGTGGCATTGCAATCCAGCAAGATAACAAAAGTACCACTTGACAAGGTTCTTTCAGAGAAGAAGAAACTTGATACGAAATTAATAAAGATTGTAAACATTCTTTCTTAGAACGGAGGGAGTGATTTATTTGAGAAAGACAAAAATCGTTTGTACCATTGGACCATCTACAAGATCGAAGGAAATGTTAAAAAGGTTGGTTAAAGAAGGCATGAATGTTGCAAGATTAAATACTTCACATGATGATATTGAAGGACATAGTAAAAATATTAGAACAATAAAGCAAGTAAGGGATGAATTAAAAAAACCTATATCAATTCTTGTAGATCTTGCTGGACCAAAATTAAGAACTGGCAATTTTAAGAATGATGAAGTGAGACTTGTCAAGGGCAAGGAATTTATATTGACCACTGATTTAGTTGAAGGAGATGAAAACAAAGTAAGTGTTAACTATAAAGACCTTCCTAAAGAGTTGGATAAGGGAACAATCATACTGGTTGATGATGGAAAGATAAAGCTTAAAGTTAATAAGACGGATGATAGGAACGTTTACACAAAGATACTTATTGGCGGAAGCGTAAAGAATAGAAGGGGGATAAACATCCCGGGTGTTGATACTAGAATTTCAGCAATAACGGACAAAGATAGAGAGTTTATAAAGCTTGGTATTAAAGAAGATATTGATTATTTTGCACTGTCCTTTGTTAGAAAGCCTGATGATGTACTAAAGGCAAAAAAAGAAATCGAAGATGCGGGAGGAACTATTCCAATAATATCCAAAATTGAGACTGCACAGGCTTTGAAGTACATAGATAAAATTGCAGAAGTATCCGATGGATTAATGGTTGCTCGAGGAGATTTAGGTGTAGAGATTCCTGTTGAAAGAGTACCTGTCGAGCAAAAGCGTATCATCAAGCAGGGTAACCATTACAGAATTCCTGTTATTACAGCGACGCAGATGTTAGAATCAATGGTGAAGAATTCAACACCTACCCGTGCTGAAGCCACAGATATTTCAAATGCAATTATTGACGGAACCGATGCCATCATGTTATCTGCGGAAACTTCAGTAGGAAACTATCCGATTGAAGCTGTAAAAGTTATGAACTCAACATCAACATTTACAGAAAAGTATCTCGCAAAAAATCAATCACTTACACAGTGGACACGTACCCATGTTATTACTGATGATCATACAGATGCCATATGCAGGGCTGCCTGGGGTATCAGTGAGAATCTTAAAATTAAATTAATTGTTTCCTCAACATATTCAGGTCATACGGCGAGAAATGTTTCAGGTTTTAGACCTTCTTCTCATATACTGGCTGTTACCCCAAACAAAAAAACATATTTTCAGCTTGCTCTGGTCTGGGGAGTGATACCTTTACATTTAACGCTTGGTGAAAGCATAGATGAGATGGTTGAGAGGGCAGGGAGAAAAGCTCGAGAACTTGATCTGCTCGAGAAAGATGATACATTTATAATCACTGCTGGAGTACCTTTAGGTGTAACCAATACAACCAATATTTTGAAACTTGAAAAGGCTTAAAAGTACACTTCGCAAAGAGCCATTGATCCAGTGAATATATAAAAAAGTCAGATCAAAAGGGATCTGACTTTTTTGGCATAAGTTTATGCTCAATTAATTGAACATCAAAAAAAATTCACAATTTTGATATTAATTTCAAAATTATACATGAAAGCGTCTTACCACATTTTTGAGCAGCTTCTATAACTTCCTCCGCGGTTAGAGGCTTTAAATCATCTGCAACTGCTCTATCAGAAATAGCTGAAATACCTAAAACCTTTATCCCGGCATGCCTTGCTGCGATAACTTCAGGTACTGTCGACATTCCCACAGCATCTGCACCAAAATGGCGTAGCATTCTAAGTTCAGCTGGAGTTTCAAAATTGGGACCCGCTACACCAACATAAACTCCCTCATAAATACTAAATCCTAGTTCTTTGGCACAATGAAGAGTAAGATCTCTTAATTCTTTATTATAGGGTTCACTCATATCCGGAAATCTTGGTCCCCATTCTTCGAAATTCGGTCCTATAAGAGGATTATCTCCCATGAAATTGATATGATCTGTTATGATCATTGGGATGCCAACCTCGAAGTCTGGGTTAAGGCTACCTGCTGCGTTTGTAACGATAATTGTTTCAACCCCAAGCTCCTGCATAACTCTTATAGGGAAGGTAACTTTTTTCATATCGTAGCCTTCGTAATAGTGAAATCGACCATTTAGAAGAACAAGATTTTTTCCATGATAAGTTCCCAATTTTAATTCGCCTTTGTGGCCCGGTGCCGTTGACTTTGCAAATTCTGGTATCTCATCATATGCAAATGTCTGTTCAATATCTATTGTTTCTGCAACTTTGCCAAGACCGGTACCAAGAATTACTGCTATTTCAGGTCTTTTACTTATTCTTTCATCAAGAAATCTTGACGCTTTTCTTACATTTTCTACATAGGCTTTAAGAGCTTCCTGTTTTTCCAGAATTGACATAGTTTAGAGGCCTCCTTTCACTGCTTAGATTATATCAGAGTCAAAGTAATAGTTCCATAAGCATGATATAATCTCACAGAAATGGTCAACAATAAAGGAGGGTACCTATGCGTTTTTCAGAATTTTATGCTCCTACATTACGTGAAGCTCCTTCAGATGCTGATCTACCCAGTATCAAACTGTTAATTAGAGGGGGATTTGTGAGAAAGGTAGCTGCCGGCGTATATGTTTATCTTCCTCTTGGGTTTAGAGTTTTGGAAAAGATTCAAAATATTGTTAGAGAAGAGATGAAAAGAATAGGAAGCCAGGAAATTATACTTTCCATCATTCAACCTGCTGAGTTGTGGCATGAAACGGGTAGGTGGGATGATTATGGTCCTGAAATGATGAAACTAAAAGATAGAAATGAAAGATATTTCACACTAGGTCCAACACATGAGGAGATAATCACAGCGGTACTTAGAAATGAATTGAACTCATATAAACAATTTCCATTGTCGTTATTTCAAATAGCAAATAAGTACAGAGATGAAATAAGGCCTCGTTTTGGGTTAATGAGGGCCAGAGAATTTATTATGAAAGACGCGTATACCTTTCATACAAATTGGAATTCTTTGGATGATAGCTACAGGGATTTTTATGGTGCTTACAGCAAAATTATGAATAGAGTTGGATTGAAATATAGAGTTGTTGAAGCTGACTCAGGAACAATTGGTGGTAGTGAATCTCATGAGTTCTGTGCTTTAGCGGATAATGGTGAGTCGAAAATTTTGTATTGTGAATGTGGTTATGCAGCAACCGATGAAAGGGCAGAATATAAAATAGATAAAGGAGCTTTCGCTTTTAATTGTGAAGATAAGCCTCAACGAGAACTAATACACACTCCTTCAATGAAAACCGTAGAGGAGGTAGCGAAATATTTAAAGAGGAAAAAATCAGACATAGTGAAATCTTTACTTTATAAAGGTAGAGAAGGTTATCTAATGGCCTTGATTAGAGGCGACGAAGTAATAAACGAGGCAAAATTGAAGGCTGTATTGAAGGATCAAAGCTTGCAGATGGTTGATCCTGAAGAGGTCTATGAAGAGTTTGGTGTACCGATCGGATTTCTCGGACCTGTTAAACCTAAGCAGAATGTGAAAATAATTGCAGATTACAGTATCAGAGAAATGGATGAATTTGTTGCAGGTGGAATGAAAAAGGATTTCCATTTAGTAAATGTTTGTCCTGAAAGAGACTTCAAAATAGACGATTGGGCAGATCTAAAGACAGTTAATGAAGGGGATCCTTGTCCTCGCTGCGGAAGAGCGCTGGAATCAACGCGTGGTATAGAACTGGGGCAGATATTTAAGCTTGGAACGAAGTACTCAGAAAAGATGAATGCAACGTTTATGGATGAAAATGGTAAAAATAAACCTTACATAATGGGTTGTTATGGTTGGGGTATATCAAGAACATTGCAAGCTGCCGTTGAACAGCTACATGATAAAAATGGAATATTATGGCCCCTTGCCATTTCGCCTTTTCATGTAATCATAACCATATTGGGTGATGATGAGAATAAAATAAAACTTTCAGAAGAGTTGAAACAAGGCATAGAAAAACGAAGTTTCGAGGTATTAATAGACGACAGAAATCTTTCTCCCGGTGCCAAATTTAAGGACGCTGATTTGATAGGGATTCCATTAAGAATTACCCTGGGAAGAAAAATCAAAGACAAAAAAATCGAGCTCAAACTGAGGAACTCAGATGAACAGATTGATGTATCTTTCGAAAATGGTATTCAACAGATATTTGATAAAGTTGAAGAGTTACTTCAGAGTTATAATCCCATGATTTAACGGAGGTTCTTGCAATGGGTTTATTTTCGAAATTTAAAGATGGGCTTAAAAAAACTAGAGAAACTTTTTTTAATAAAATAAAAGCAGCATTATCCGGTTCTAAACTTGATCAAGAAAACATAGAAGAGATTGAAGAACTATTAATTCTTTCAGACATGGGTATTGAAACAGTAAATTATGTTATTGATGAGCTCAAAGAAAGAAGTGAGAATTATGACAGTCCCTTGAAAGCACTCCGTGAAATTCTAATAGAAATTCTAAAAGTTGAAGAAAAAAATATCGAACTGAATAAACCAGAAGTCATTTCTATAGTTGGTGTTAATGGAACCGGAAAAACAACAACACTTGGCAAACTCGCAAAAATCTACAATGATCAAGGGAAATCAGTAGTGCTCGCTGCTTGTGACACTTTTAGGGCTGCTGCCATAGAACAGATTAAAGAGTGGGGGAAGTTTGTTGGAGTGGAAGTAATTGTGCAAAAACAGGGAGCTGATGCAGCTGCAGTTGCCTATGATGCTGTAAGTCATGCAAAGAGTAAGAACAAGGATATGGTTCTTATCGATACAGCTGGCAGACTTCATACCAGACGCAATCTTATGGAGGAACTAAGAAAGATACATAGAGTTGTTTCAAAAGTGGTACCTGGAGCGCCTCATGAAGTATTACTTACTATTGATGCAACAACAGGACAAAATGGGCTTGTGCAGGCGAAGAAATTTACTGAAGCTGTCAATGTAAGTGGAATTGTCCTTACAAAACTTGATGGCACAGCCAAAGGTGGTATCGTTTTTGCTATTACAAAAGAACTTCAATTACCTATAAAATTGTTAGGTGTAGGTGAAAAAGCCGATGATCTTAAACCCTTTGATTCCAAAGTTTTTGTTAACGCCCTGCTGGAATCTGAAGATGGAGAGGTGGTATCAAATGGGCTTCACGGTGAAGAGTAGTTATGCGTTAAAAGCTTTATATGAACTTGCAAAAGCAGAAGATGAAGGAGTCAAAAAACTATCATTGGTTGAAATTGCGAATAGAACAAAGGTCCCAGCTGATTTTCTAGAAAAAATACTCGGTGAGTTAAGGCAAAATGGAATAGTGAAATCTGTTCGTGGAAGGTATGGTGGGTATGGTCTTACAAAATCTCCGGAAACGATCCTAGTCAAAGATGTAATCTTAAATCTTGATAAACCACTTAATTCCTTTGTTTGCATTCACGATAGTGAGAAATGTGAGGAACATAATGAATGCGTCGTTAAATATGTGTGGTTTAATCTTTACAAAGCAATGATGGATGAATTAGGTAAAACTACTATAAGGGATTTACTTAACATCGGTAAAGAATTGACAAACAAGAAGAAAGTGGAGATGTCAATTGAAGAAGAAAGTGAGTGATTCTATGGAAGCCGTTTATCCAGGATCTTTTGACCCAATAACCTATGGTCATATTGATATTATCGAACGCTCTGCTGAGATTTTTGAAAAAATAATAGTTCTGGTAACATATAATGTTAGAAAAAACTATTCTTTTAGCTTCAAAGAACGTACCGAAATGGCTATAGATTCTCTGAAAGATTTTAAAAATGTAGAGGTAGTTTCACATGACGGATTACTTGTAGATTTTTTGAAGCAGAACTCTATTAAGGTAGTAATAAGAGGCTTAAGAGTTATATCTGATTTTGAGCATGAACTTCAGATGGCGCACGCTAATAAGGCGCTGTACAATAATATGGAAACGTTTTTTCTAATGACGGATAATGAGTACTCATACATATCTTCATCAATGGTGAAGGAGATTGTTCAGTTCGGCGGAGATGTAGCATCATGGGTTCCAGAAGAGGTTGCAGTAAAATTAAAGGAGCTTTATAAGAGTAATTAGCGGATTTAACTGTAAAGGAAGATTTGACGTAAAATTTACGATATAATTGACAAAGAATTTGTGGATGAAGGAGGGTATCAAGATATGGCAGATATCACTGCTGATATGGTGAAAAAGTTAAGAGACATGACCGGCGCAGGTATGATGGACTGTAAAAAGGCACTTGTTGAAACGGATGGTGATTATGAAGAAGCCAAGGAATTTTTGAGGAAAAAAGGTATAACTAAGGCTGAAAAAGTTGCCGCCAGAGCTGCAACTGAAGGTATTATTTATTCCTATATCCATCATAACGATAAAATCGGTGTTCTTCTTGAACTCAATTGTAATACAGATTTCGTTGCGAATACGCCGGAGTTTAAAGAACTTGCTCATAAGATATCATTGCAGATTGCATCAATGAAACCTCGCTGGGTAAAAAGAGAGGACATACCAGAAGAAGTTATAGAAAAAGAAAGGGAAATATACGAAGAGCAAATGAAAGAATCAGGCAAACCAGATCACATTGTTGAAAAAATCGTAGATAATAAGATAGAAGATTTCTATCGAACAAACTGTCTTTTAGAGCATGAATATGTTTTTGAGAAGGGAAAATCAATTAAAGATTTAATTGTAGAACTTGTATCAAAAACAGGAGAGAATATTGAAGTTGGAAGATTTGTCAGATGGGAAATTGGTGAAGAATAATCATAGAGTCAGGTGAGCTTTTGCTCGCCTTTTTTTGGGGGTTGATATGTATCGCAGAGTTGTATTGAAGCTTAGTGGTGAAATATTAAGTGGAGAAGGGGAAAAGGGTTTTGATGAGAAAAGAACAGAGTATCTAATCGGTGAAATCAAAAAGGCTCTAAAGATTGGAACCCAGTTAATTCTTGTGATCGGTGCAGGAAATCTTTTTCGAGGTAAGCAACTGAAAACTGTAGATGGTTGTATAGCTGATAGTATCGGAATGTTAGGAACAACAATTAATGCACTCTATTTGAAAAGTGAATTTAATAAAGCTGATTTACCGGCAATTACAGTAAGCTCACAGGTTAATATGCCAGCTATCAAAGGTTTTGAATATGATAAAATTAATGTTGAGCTTGCCGAGGGTAAAATCGTGATTTTTGCAGGTGGAACCACACTACCTTTTTTCACTACTGATACAGCTGCAATTATTAGAGCAGCTGAATTCAAGGCAGATGCTGTAATTAAAGGAACAAAAGTAGATGGCATATATGAAACAGATCCAAGGATAGATCCTTCAGCTGAGAAGATCTCAAAAGTTAGTTTTAAAGAAGCCATTGGAAGAGATTTGAAGATAATGGATCGAGAAGCTTTTTCGCTTTGCTGGCGTAAAAAAATACCCCTTGTAATTATTAATTTTTTCAAATCAGATAACTTATTAAAGGCAATAAAACAAGAAGACATTGGTACACTTGTAATACCTGAATAGGAGGTGTGATTATGTATGCACAAATAGTAGATTTAGTGGCAAGAGAAGTACTTGATTCAAGAGGGAATCCTACAGTTGAAGCTGAAGTATGGCTTGACGATGGAACAACAGCCAGGGCAATTGTGCCTTCCGGAGCATCAACTGGAAAGTTTGAAGCTCTAGAGCTTAGAGACGGGGATAAGGAAAGATTCATGGGCAAAGGTGTGATAAAGGCAGTTGAAAACATAAATGAGATTATTGCGCCTGAAGTCATTGGCTTAAATGCACTTGATCAACTAGAGATGGATCGTTCTTTATTGAAACTGGATGGTACTGAAAATAAAGATAAACTTGGTGCTAATGCAATTCTCGCTGTATCTATGGCTGTGGCAAGGGCTGCTTCGAAGTATCTTGAGATTCCACTTTATAGATATCTAGGAGGCGCCAACACAAAACAGCTACCCGTACCTTTCATGAATATAGTCAATGGTGGTCAACATGCAGATAACAATCTAGAAATACAGGAATTCATGATTGTACCAACTGGGTTTGAAAGTTTTAAAGAAGCTTTGAGGGCGGGTGTAGAAACCTTCCATCACCTCAAGAAAACATTGAACAAAGCCGGCCATGTAACGTCTGTTGGCGACGAAGGAGGATTTGCACCAAATCTTTCTAACAATGAGGAAGCAATACAGAATATTATTAAGGCGATTGAAGGAGCAGGTTATAAACCGGGTGAAGAGATTTTCATTGCTCTTGATAGTGCAGCTGACTCATTCTATGATGAAGAAAAGAAGGTTTATATGGTTGATGGTGAAGAAAAAACCACTGAAGAATTACTGGATTATTATGAGGATCTGGTAACCAAGTATCCAGTCATTTCTATTGAGGATCCTTTTTTCGAAGAAGATTGGGAAGGGTTCACAAAAATGACAGAACGATTAAGTGATAGAATTCAAATCGTTGGTGATGATCTTTATGTAACAAACATCAAAAGACTCAAAAAAGGAATAGAAAACAATTGCTCAAATTCTATACTTATTAAGTTAAACCAGATTGGCTCTGTCACTGAAACGCTTAAAACTATCGAATATGCTCAAAAACATGGCTTGACATGCGTCGTGTCTCACCGTTCAGGTGAAACTGAAGACACATTTATTTCTCATCTGGCTGTGGCGACAAACTCTGGTATGATAAAAACTGGTTCAGCGTCAAGAAGCGAAAGAATAGCTAAATACAACGAGTTGTTGAGAATAGAAGAAGAATTGGGTGAGAATGCCAGATATCTTGGGAAAGACTCCTTTTACAATCTATAACATAGACTGCACTTGACAATGAAAGAAGAACCCGTTACAATAAATTGGCCCTGGCTCAGTAAATGGTGGAATCCTTTACTTGGCTAGAGGAACCAAATAGGAGGTATACAGATGGAAAAAGAAAACCTTATAAAGGAGTATCAAATTCACGAAAAGGATACAGGATCAATTGAAGTACAAATTGCTATACTTACCGAGAGGATTTCTCACATTGCGAAACACTTAAAGGATCATCCAAAGGATTTTCATTCAAGAAGAGGTTTGCTTAAATTGGTTGGAAGAAGAAGACGAATGCTTAGATACCTGAAACAGAATAAACCACAGGTTTATAAAGAAATCATTTCTAAACTAGGTTTACGCGGATAATCCAAAACGAGCAAAATGCTAATTGGGGGGCGCTTTCGCTCCCCTTTAATTTACTAATTATTTATTTAGAAAGAAATGTTTAACTTGCTGTATAATAAAAAAAGTTAAGTGAACTGGAGTTAAAAGAGGTGTGAAAATGACTGAATTTAAAAAATGGGAACGTGAAATTTTTGGAAAAAAACTTGTTGTTGAACATGGTAAAATGGCCAAACAAGCTGATGGAGCTTGTTTCGTAAAATTTGACGAATCTGCTTTACTAACTACAGTTGGAGGCTCAGAGGAGAGAAATGAAGGAGTAAATTTTCTTCCCTTAACCGTAGAATATCAGGAAAAATTTTATGCAGCTGGTAAAATACCTGGTGGATTCATAAAAAGAGAAGGTAGACCTGGTGAAAATGCAATACTTTCCGCAAGGCTTATAGATAGACCTTTAAGACCGTTATTCCCTGATGGTATGACAAATGAAGTTCAAATAATTATCACAGTGCTGTCTGCTGATACAGATAATCCACCAGATACTATGGGGATATTTTCTAGCTCTCTAGCTCTTAATCTTTCTCCGATTCCTTTTGAGGGAATTGTTGCAGGCGTGAAGATCGGATACATTGATGGAGAATTTGTATTATTCCCGAGCGTTGAACAGCTAAAAAAAAGTAAGATAGATGTTGTTGTTGCCGGTACGGAAGATGCTGTAACTATGGTTGAAGGTGAAGCAAAAGAAGTTTCCGAAGAGGTAATGGTGGAGGCATTGAAAAAAGCTCATGAAGCAATCAAAAAACTCATTGAATTTCAGAAAGAAATTATTTCTGAGTTTGAGATAGAAAAATGGGAAATAGAGATCCCTAAAAAACCGGAAGAAATCATAGGGAGTTTTGATAAATTGATAGATGACTCAAAAATTGAAGAAGCC
>JASMTM010000054.1:0-4620 GCA_041694295.1 Petrotogales bacterium | reverse complement strand
CCTAAATATTTCATCATTTTTTTTAATATTACTCGATTGTTACAAATCCACTTATTCTATATTTAATGATTACAAATAAAAAACAACAGAATAATGCTAAACGAAAATCGATGAACCGCTTTGTAAATTATTCATTAATTATTATTTTTACTTCGAATATAATACTCTATTAACCATAACCATGACAAACTCTAACTTTTCTTTTCCCGCTCCTGCTAAGTTTTTTCTTCCTGACAAGCCGTACAATTTCCGGGAAATTCCAGACGTTAGTTCTGCCGTAATCGATGTCATCATTGTATTCAGGTAAAATCTGTTTTACCCAAAACCCTCTGACAATGAACTTTATTAAAAGAATCGAACGACTCGGGAAGATAGACAAATTAATCCGGAGAGATGATACATTCTCGAAAAGTATCGGAAATTTTCATGCTTTTTAGTTCACTCAATAAGGAAACCAAAATGTCGTTTTTAGGACTACGGTTCAGAGAAGCCAGGTATAAGCTGTTATTGTTCTTTCTAATTGTTCTTTTTGAAGATATTTTTCAACAACCTATACAATAATTGCCACCGCTATATGGATAAATTTCGAAATAAATAACGAATACCTTCTGCCCGTGCCCCGTTTTGGGATTACAGTTGGAATGCTGCATATTTTATAACCATTTGTACCAAAAATCGGGAATGTTTTTTCGGAGATGTATTGGATGGCAGGATGGAATTATCTGCCATTGGTCATATTGCCAATTCATGTTGGTATGAAATCTCCAACCATTTTCCGTTTTTGGAATTAGGGGTTCATGTTATTATGCCAAATCACGTACATGGCATAATAATTATTAAAAAACCGGATGATGGCCGTAACAATGGGGGTAACGGCGGATGGAACGACAGACGAACCGTAGAGACGCAAAATTTTGCGTCTCTACAACCGGTTTCACCGGCACCACCGGATTCACAGCAAATATCACAACAACCAGATTCATCCAATCCCCTGGAAATACCCAAATCCAAAAACCAATTTGGCCCCCAATCCAAAAATCTGGCATCCGTCATCCGTGGATTTAAAACCGGTGTGACCAAAAATGCCCGCCTTGTCAATCCTGATTTCTCATGGCGACCACGGTATCATGATCATATTATCCGAAACCAAATATCATATCGGAATATATCATCAACAATCCTCTGAAATGGTGTGATGATACATTTAATGCCGATAATAATTCCATTTATTGAGCCACCTGTTTGCATACATTAGTAGACGTACAATAGAACCAGGGTTAGAGAAGTTGGTTTCGTGCTTTAAAAATTTCAACATTATGAAATGGATATTACCAGAATCACAGGGAAGTCATTGAATATTTTCAACAAACGTGAAAATAAAAACAAATGTCGCTTAAACTAAAACTTTTTTCTTCCGTGCTTTTTTTGTGCACGGAACGAAATTAATTTAGCAACATGATCAGAAACATTTGATATGCCGGCTAACAGAATGTTTTTGTGATTGGGAGATGATCAACGCCCGGAAAAGGCTGATTGTTAGTACAATCAAGAGTGTTATAAAAAAATTAAATCATCAATCGTTCAATGTTTCTGTTCTGGATTACGAGGATTTAAAAACCCGGAACGGAGGAGATTTTGGAATTGGAGCTGCAATTTTAGTTGGTTGTGCTATTGCAACTTTTGCTGAAGTTATCGGAGATTGGGATAATTTTGAAAGAGGATTTACAGGAAAACCATGTAAGGAATAAATGATAAAAGAGGAAATTATAAACGAATTAACAATTAAAGAATTATCGGTAGTTAATGGCGGTGCAACTTTTGCGTATAGAATTGGACAAGCATGTGCCATACTATATGATTTAAGTTTTGGCGGAAGGCCTTATATAATAGATACAAAGGGGGTGTTTCGGCAGTATGTGACTGGTTTGGTAGTTGATTCTATAATTGTGGTTATCCTAACAATTTATTTTCACTGACTATTAAATATTTTAAGGATAGGCACATTGAATTAATTTTATTGACATGAAACAAAAATTGAAAGACAGGAAAACATTGGTTGCTATACTAGTTTTAGTTGTGAGTATTTTATTTTTTTCCTTTTGGTTTTCAAATTGGAATGCATTTGAGCAATTTTTAAAAGCATTATTTAATAAATAGAGCACGTCTATAAACTGTAAGGTTTCTTACTTATCACTTGTCTGTTTCAGAATGTGTCATTTACAAGGTAAGCAAAGTCCGAAAAAACGGAATCCCGATATATCGGATGAGTATTTTGGCAATTATCATAACACAGTAAATGGCACTTTATGGGAAGTTACTAATGAAAAAAGCATGGCAAGGGTTCCCACTATAAGAATATGTATAAATATTACAAAACATGCAGATTCCTCTCTTCATTGATTGCTATCAAAAATAGTTAATACCATTTACTTTTCTGATTAAACCCTTACAACTAATGACGCAACAACTTTTCCCTCCCGAGATAATTCAAAACACAACAGAAGTCCATTTTGCCGAAAACAGCAAACCCTTCAGATGGATTTATATGAGTTTTCTGCTTATTTTTTTAATCACAATTGCATTATTACCTGTTATTACTATTGATGTAACCACCCAGAGCAGAGGAATTATCAGAACCAGACACGAAAGTGCCATTATCACATCTACAGTTTACGGAAATGTAAAGAAGTCATTCCTGCAAGAAGGAAAAAGTGTTTCCAAAGGAGATACTTTGTTATTATTGACATCAGATGGAATAGATGCTCAATTAAATCACTATCTGACAGAACTTAATACCAATACTAATTTTCTCAATGACCTTAATTGTTTACTTACGAACGCTCCGGAAAAAATTAAAACACCAGACTATAAACTCGAATGGATGCAATATAAGGCCGGAATAAAGGAGTACCATATAAAACTGGAACTTTTGCAGGAAGATTTTAATCAATTACAATGTTTGTACAAAGAAAAAGCAATTGCCGAGATAGATTATCTGAAGAGCAAAAATAACCTGGAATCCACCCTGTCTCAATTAGAGCATTTTAAGCAAAAATCCAGGAACCAATGGCAAGCCGAAGAAACACGAATTAAGATTGAAAACGAAAAGTTGAGAGCTTCAATAAACCAATTAAAAGATGAAAAAAAACAATATATCATCACTGCCCCTTTAGCAGGGAGCTTGTTACAGGCTGCAGGAATTGAAACCGGTAGTTTTGTGATTCCCGGTCAGGAGCTTGCAAAGTTGTCTCCGCATGACGACTTAATTGTAGAATGCTATGTTTCACCTTCAAGTATTGGTTTTCTGAAAAAAGGACAACGTGTACGTTTTCAATTCGACGCGTTCGACTATAATCAATGGGGGCTCCTGGAAGGTGAAGTTTATAGTATATCAGATGATATTGTATCTATTGATAACCAGCCGGTATTTAAAGTTCGTTGTACTCTTTCCCGAACATTTCTTACCCTTAGAACAGGGCAAAAGGGATATCTGAGAAAGGGTATGACACTTACAGGACGGTTTGTTTTAACCAGACGTACTTTGTTTCAGTTACTCTTTGATAAAGTAGATGATTGGCTTAACCCTAAAATAATTTAAGATGTCTGTAAAAATAAAGCAAAGAGATATTACGGATTGTGGAGCTGCATGTCTTGCGTCTGTAGCAGCCCATTATAAGTTGAAATTACCGGTTTCACGTATTCGTCAAATGGCCGGAACAGACAAAAAAGGCACTAATGTGCTTGGTCTTTTGAAAGCTTCCGAAAAAATGGGGTTTACTGCCAAAGGGGTCAAAGGAGGTGTGGATGCCCTATCCAAAATTCCTTTACCTGCCATAGCCCATGTCGTGGTAAAAAAGGTTTTACACCATTTTGTGGTCATCTACAAAGTAAAGAATGATGCGGTAGAATATATGGACCCTGCGGACGGACAAATGCACAAAATACCGGTAACGCAGTTTTCGGAAATGTGGACAGGGGTATTGTTGTTGATGACACCAGGGAAGAATTTTACTGAAGCCAATGAGAAAGTCTCTAATTTACAGAGATTCTTCTTTTTGTTAAAGCCTCATAAGAGTATATTAGCACAAGCCCTGGCGGGAGCTGTTGTTTACACCATTCTGGGTTTATCCACTTCGATATATATCCAGAAAATCACTGACCACGTTTTAGTGGATGGGAATGCCAACCTGCTTAATATCCTAAGTGGTGGAATGGTTATTCTACTAATTTTTCAAATCTTCATAGGAGCTTCCAAAAGTGTTTTAATGCTGCGTACGGGACAGAAGATCGACGCACAGCTGATATTGGGATATTATAAGCATTTATTAAAATTACCTCAACGCTTTTTTGATACAATGCGGGTAGGTGAGATAATTTCCCGGATTAATGACGCCGTAAAAATTCGCGCTTTCATTAATGATACTGCAGTTTCTCTGATTGTTAATGTGTTTATTGTTATTTTTTCATTCACACTCATGTTTATTTACAGCTGGAAACTGGCATTGATTATGGCCATCGTAATTCCCTTATATGCCGTTATATATATTCTCGTGAATTATTTGAACAAAAAGCGTGAACGAAAATTGATGGAACATGCAGCTGATCTTGAAAGCCAGCTGG
>JASMTM010000053.1:0-5987 GCA_041694295.1 Petrotogales bacterium | reverse complement strand
TACCTTCTTTAGGGTGTAATGGAGTTTTATTGAGTACTGTGGGATCTTCAAGACCTAATTTCTTTGCTATAGCAATTGCTGCTGCTTCCGCATAATCCTGATCTTCAGGTATTGTTAAGTCGATCTGAATTACACCATCGCCAGCCCATTCTACTTCCGGTTTGATCATAGAACTCTTTCTGTATTTCTCTGATTCTTTCATTCTTATTTCAACGTTGTCTGTTTCATCAAGCTCGTCAATATATTGAATCTTGTCAGGATTGTGTAATGTGCAACCATCGATCAAGTCACACGGTTTATCGATATCATCAGGAAGATTGTTTTTTCCAAAATGTTCACATACAGGAGCCATGTAATCTTCATCTCTTGGTACCACACTACCGGCTCCTATTCCACCGTCCTTTTTCCTTGCTATGCCATCACCATTTCTTTCAGGATAATATCCATTATCAACAAAAAATCCTTGTTCAACAGCCTCAAAGTATCCGCCAATTTCGAGTATTTCCTCCATCATGAGAATTGCTCTCATCTTAAGTTCTCTCATTTTTGGTCTTACATATTCATCGTTAACCTTGAGGATATCCTTTATGCCATCCAGAGCAATCAAAGTGTGTTTTGCTGTTTCAATACCTCTCACAGAATTGACGTGCCATGGTACGTTTCGACCCTCATCGGGCGTTATTGTTGATTGAACATCGACCGAAGTTAAACGAGAAATCAAAGTATCCAGAACATGTACCCTTGTAGCATCAAACAAATCCGATTCTATGTATCGTGTGTTCATTTGTGCTCTGAATTTGAATCCTTTGAACAGTTCTCTGAGCGTAAGGGCATAAATAAAATTTAATTTGAATTCCGGAGTTGGAGAAACTACCGGCGGGACCGTTGACAGTGCAATGTTTTCCTTTTTCATGCCGGCTTTTACCGAAAAATTGGAATTGATGGCATGCTGAACAAGTAGTTCGGGCATTACCTTCCAGGCCATTTTTGCAGAAGCATTGGCGTTATGAGCGCCATCTATTTGTAGCATGTCAACACTTGACATGATTTTCTTCGCCACAGCAGCATCAACAAAAGAACGTACAGGATTTATACCTCTATAAAGCACATTATATTGTGGATCCTGATGGGCACCGTTTACACCTTCTTCTACAAATAAAACAGCTATTTCAGGACCAGCAACTCCGCTAACATAGCTGTGATAATTAATGGGTCTTCCAACCTCATCTTCTATAATATCCAGTGCTTTTCTTGAAGCCCTTATCTGTTTTCTTGTTATTGGAATACCTCCAATTCCTTCCGGGGTACCTTCCATCAATCCATCTATATGACTCTGCCCCAGTGTTCTAATGACCATTATATGATCAGCACCATGCCACGCAGCCATTCTCATTCTTCTTAAATCATCTTCGAATCTACCTGAAGCGATCTCCGATGTAATAACTGCGTCTGGTTGAGGATCTATATTACCAAAATAATGCGCCGCTGGAAGTGGTATGCTTTTTACCACTGGTTCACTTATCTGATCGTATGAAAAATTACCCACTTTCGTTCCTTTTGGGAGAACTTTTCTCCATGTCCAGCCCTTTCTTCTGGGACTGTAGTGTTCGAGATCCTTCAAAATTTCATCTATATCAAGTTTTTTGTTTTCAGGAAGTTCCATCATTTCACCCCCTTGAATTCCTTCTCAACGAGATCCCATAACTCTCCTGAAGCTAACTTTTTACCGGTTGGAACAATATCTTCGTTTGTGATCTTTGAAATCCTGTATACAACATGTCCTGCACCTTTTCCGAGCAGTCCCATATCAACCAGTTTGTCTGTAATTGCCTTTGCCTCAAGACTGTTGAATCCCATTCGCAGCAATACAGAACGTTCAGTCGAAGGGGAAGTGTGATCTTTTGCCAGATTAATTAAGGGTTCAGTAATTCGATCCGCGAGTTCCCAAAAATATCTGTCCAGTTCTTCATCGCTCATTTCTTTTAGATGTTTACTTCTGGATTTGAAATTGTCCCGTCTCTGTTCAGCCATCTAAAAAAACCTCCTTGCTAATTTCTTCTATATTATCCATATTTGTATTCAATTCTTTCGCAAGAAATTCAATATCCTTCCCGCTTAAACTACTTACTCCTCTTTTTCTCAATTGTTTCAAGTACGATCTTCTCAATTTATCCAGTGAAACTTCTTTTATCTTTAGTTGTTCAGGTTTTTCAGGTATCACAATTCTTTTGCCAGGTTCATCAAGTTCGGAAGGTTCTCCTCTAATGATTTCTATGCCTTGCTTTTTAGCAAAAGAAAGCTGGGCTGTGGGTAATTTTCCCGCTCCCGTGTATTCTGTTTCCTGAACAACGATTATCTTATCTTCCGGTAGTTTCTTTGCAAGAGCTACTGCCACAGCCAGTGATGTATTACCTGCCGGCCCGCGTTGCATGCCTTCAAGCCTGGAGAGCATCTCTGTCACGTAAAATACTTCTCCCTGTGTTACAAGATAATATTCATCCATATAACGGAGTGCTCTTGCGGCATTCCTTGGTACATCAGATCTGTCAGGAAAAACCGAGAAGGGGATCCCGAAACCGGTATGACCGGTAGTAAATGACTTTTTATTGAAATCATTATCACTTGCCATATGTAAACCGTGCAAGTCAACACTTGCTGCGATTATTCTTGTTCTATCAGAATCAGCCTTCTGAATGCCTCTGGCTGTTCCAGTAAGATTACCTCCTCCTGCGTTAGTAACAATAACGTAGTCAGGATCTTTACCTGTTTGCTCACGTACCTGCTGAACAAGTTCATAACCCAGCGTTTCCACTCCATTTATTCCATAAGGCGTGTATAGTGAAGCGTTGAAGTATCCTGTTTCTTCCAGCAACAAAAGAAAGTAATAAAAAAGCTCTGGTCCAACCGTTAACTGTAAAACCTCAGCACCGTAGCTTTCACAGGCTCTACCCTTTTCAAGTATTTCTGGCTGTCCTTTTCCTTTACTATCATATGTTTCCTGCACCACAATGCATTTAAGGCCTCTTTTAACAGCCTGCGAAGCAACCGCAGCACCATAATTTCCGCTGGTCGCAGCAATAACTCCTTTGTATCCGAGTTCCTTTGCTTTGTATACACTTACTGAAGCCCTGCGATCTTTAAAACTTCCAGAAGGATTTGATGCTTCATCTTTTAAGAAAATCCTCGCTCCTTTCCCTTTATCAGAAAGATATCGAACCAGCTTGTTGATATTCTTAAGCTCTACCAAAGAAGTATTGCCCACACCTGTTTCTTTTTGTATTGAAGATACTTCTTCAAGCGAAAATCCCGCACTACTCATCATACCTTCGTAATCAAAGGAGATACCTTCATTTTCAAAAGAGTCATAATCTATTCCTACGGAAGCTTTCATTATCTCATTTTTTCTGCTCATTACCGCTTCGTATGATTTATTGCTCATGATTATCATCCTCATTATTTATTTTGCGTAAAAGCTCAACAAGCTCGGTTCCTGCATCATAAAGTTCCTTAATGTGCTCACCAAAGCCATGATCATATTTAGGATTAACAGCGATAAGTGTGCCGTATTCTGTTCTCCCTATAATTGTTTTTACTTCAACGTCGTCTCCAATACTTGCCGTTTCATTTTCAAGATAACCCTTTAATCTCATTTCCAGCGGAACCTTAGATGTATCTTCTGGAACATTAGAGCTTCGTTCTTCAGGTTTCAAAACAATTCTTTTGATCTGTACCCAATCGCCTTTCTTAGCAATCATTCAACCACCTCACCTAACGATTGACCATCATTCTGGGTACCGGTAGTTCTAGCATACTTATGAAACCAGGTTCAGCCTCAACTACATCTCCTATAACATTTGTAGCGATTGCTATTGTTCCTTTCCCTCCAGGAATCTCCGGTTGAATTGAAAGGTTTATTTTCGGTTCGCCATCAATAATAATGTAATCACCTGTTTCCACAGATTCCTTTTCTGGCTGAATTTGCTGTGGATGAACGAGTTCGATTACAGGTTCATTATCGATATAACCCTTTCCTATGTGTTTACAACCAGCTACCATGCCAGGCTCTACATTAACCACGGGGGTACTTCTTTTTGTTTTCGAAATGATGGGTTCACGTGTTTCTTCAATCTTCGTCAGCTCCCAACCAAGGGCATCCCCAATCATTCTAATTGACTGCTGAAATCCTATATGTCCAACAATTGTACCCTTTTTCAGACCTTCATTGAATTCCTGTGGCGTTGTTCCCACACCCTGGGTTTCCATAACAGTTTTACCAAAGGGTGACAGGTCATTTACTCTTTTTGCAAATACCTTGCTGACATTCAAACACGCCCCGGAAAGCGCAACTGCTAGAACATCCATAATGAATCCGGGATTTATTCCGGTGCCGATAACAGTGACTCCGTTTCTAACCGCTGTATTATGGATAGTTTCCGAATTTTCGGGATGCGAATAAAATGGATAGGCCATCTCTTCAGCTATAGTAACCACATTTACCCTGTGATTGAGAACAAGAAGGATCTTCGGTTCAACCTCTTTTATAAATGAATTCGTAGCAATTACGACAACGTCTGGGTTAGTTTCTTCAATAGCTTTTTCAGGATCATCATATATTTTGGCACCATATTTTTCTTCGTTAATTACGGTCCCAATATCCTTTCCAACAACATCTTTGTTTATCTCGACTGCACCAACCAATCTCAAATATTTCTTTGAAAATACATTACGAGCTATTCCACTTCCCATAGCTCCCAATCCCCATACCAGAACTCTGTAAGCCATTTTGCATTTCCTCCTTCAACATAGTTTTTCTATTCATTTTCATATTAACAAAATTAAAGACTCCGTTCTATCCTGAACAGAGTCTTTAAATCGTTATATAAAGCAATTATTGAAGCCGAAACAACTCGCATTTGAGTATGCTTATTTAATATTGCACAAAATCAGGTTTCGAAGGCCACCCTATTTACTTCTTCTACCGAAGTTATTCCATGAACTACCTTTTTTATTCCATCTTCATAAATTGATAACATACCCTGTTCTTTAGCAGTTCTCGATATTTCATAATCAGAAGCCCCTTTGGAAATAAGCTCCCTCAATTTGGAATCAACTTTCAATGTTTCCATGATGGTCGTTCTTCCACGATATCCAGTGCCACGACATTCACTGCATCCCGATCCTGGAACATATTCATTGAACTCCTCTTTTTCCGGAAACAGTTTGGATGCAACTTTAACTATGTCATCTCTCATGGGAATCTGCTTTTTACAGTTATTACAAAGCTTTCTTACAAGTCTCTGACTGACAACACCCACAAGAGATGTACCAAGCAGATATTTGTCAACACCCATATTGATAAGTCTCGAGACTGCACCTGCAGCACTGTTTGTATGAATAGTTGAAAAAACTTTATGTCCTGTAAGCGATGCCTCTATGGCAAGTTGCGCAGTTTCTCTGTCCCTAATTTCACCAACCATTATGATATCAGGGTCCTGCCTTAAAAAGGATCTCAGATAGCGCGCAAATGTCAAACCAATTTCTGCATTTACCTGACATTGAGTCACACCTTCAATGGTATA
The DNA here is from genome assembly GCA_041694295.1 of Petrotogales bacterium. Lineage (GTDB taxonomy): Bacteria > Thermotogota > Thermotogae > Petrotogales > Kosmotogaceae > JASMTM01. Next base: position 408 of record JASMTM010000053.1, on the reverse strand, counting down.
TTCAACAGGATCTTCAGCAGTTATAATATTTACCTTTTCAGAAGAAACTTCATTTAAAACCCCAACAAGGGTAGTGGATTTTCCGCTACCTGTTGGTCCCGAAACAAGAATTATTCCATGGGAGGATTTCAACATATCCCTGAAGCGTTTCATATTAAACTCAGTAAAACCAAGATCGTTAAGGCTACTTGTAGCATTTGAAACCTTTAGAATACGAAGAACCACCTTTTCTCCGTATACTGAAGGCATTGTTGAAACCCTGAAGTCATATTGCTCCCCTCTTTGTTTTATATAAAACTTACCATCCTGGGGAAGTCTTCGTTCAGATATATCGAGTCCACACATAACCTTGATCCTTGAAACTACTGAATTATGAGCCTTCCTGGGATATGTAAGCATTCTACGAAG
>JASMTM010000052.1:0-3036 GCA_041694295.1 Petrotogales bacterium | reverse complement strand
AGATTATTAGGCGAAAGCACCTATTTTCTTCCCTTTAACAAAGGATACAATAAAGGCTCAGGTAATCCTCCAAATCCAAATGGATATAAAACTGAATATCTTTGGAAAGATGTCTGGCAAAAGGATAGTTTACTAGATATCCTTGGACGTTTTATGTACTTGAGAAAAGAAACTGAAATTAAAAATGACAAAGAAATTGAAAAGAAAATTATGATCTTCCCTAGATATCATCAATTAGATGCTGTCAGAAAAGTTGTTCAAGATGTAGAAAATAAAGGCGTAGGCAATAATTATTTGATACAGCATTCAACTGGTAGTGGTAAAAGCATTACTATATCATGGTTGGCCCATCATTTTTCGAGCCTTCATAATGAAAATGATGAAGTAATATTTGATTCAGTGGTTGTTATTACTGACTTAAGAGTACTTGATCAGCAGTTGCAGGATACCATTTATCAATTTGACCACAAAACAGGAGTTGTTCAAAAAATCGACAAAGATTCTCAGCAACTTGCTGATTCCTTAAAAACTGGTGCGAAGATAATTATTACTACAATTCATAAATTTTCATTTATTCTGGACAAAATAGGTGAAATTACTAATAAAAACTATGCTGTTATTGTTGATGAATGCCATAGATCACAGGGAGGAGAGCTCTCAAAATCCCTAAATAAAGTTCTTGGTGAATCCAGTAATGATGAAATTTCAGATGATAGCGACTATCAGGATGAATTAGTTAAAGACATGGAAGCAATGGGCCCAAAAGAGAATATGAGTTTTTTCGCTTTTACAGCAACTCCAAAAGCTAAAACTTTAGAAAAGTTTGGAACCTTCAACAATGAAGGAAAACCAGAACCTTTTCATTTATATTCAATGCGCCAGGCAATAGAAGAAGGATTTATTTTAGATGTTCTAAAAAATTACACTACTTATAAGACATACTATAAAGTTGCCAAAAAAATAGAAGAAGATCCGAGATTTGAAAAGAAAAAAGCCTCTAAAGCAATTGCAAGATATGTGGAATTACATCCACATAATATTGCTCAGAAAACCAGAATAATGATAGAGCATTTTAGGGGAATTACAAAGTATAAAATAAATGGTAAGGCGAAAGCGATGCTTGTTACTTCTTCCAGGAAGAAAGCTGTAAAATATAAAATTGCTTTTGATAAATACATAAGGGATAACAATTACACTGATGTAAGAACACTAGTTGCGTTCACCGGAACTATAATAGATGAGTATACAGAAGAAGAATATACAGAAAGATCAATGAACAGCATCTCCGAAAGTGAATTACCCAGAAAATTTAAAACAGATTCTTATCAAATTCTTATTGTTGCAGACAAATATCAAACAGGTTATGATGAACCTTTGTTGCATACCATGTTTGTAGATAAAAAACTATCAGGATTAAAAGCAGTTCAGACCCTTTCAAGATTAAATAGAACATGTAAAGGTAAATACGATACTTTTATCTTGGATTTTGTTAATGAGGCTGAAGAAATTCAAAATGCTTATAAACCCTACTATGAACAAACGATAATTGAGGAAACAACTGATCCCAATTTGCTCTACGACCTAAAATATAAACTTGATGATTATCAAATATGCTGGCAATCAGAAATAAATCAATTTAATAAAGTTTTCTTTAAACCTAAGAAAAAACAAAATGTAGATGATCAGGGTTTACTTAACTTTTATATCGATTCGGCAGTAAAACGATATCTGGATATTCCGGAGGAAGAAAAACAGGAGTTTAAACATACTTTATCTGCATTTGTCCGTCAGTATTCATTCATTATGCAGATATATAATATGAATGATACTGAATTGCACAAATTATACAATTATGCCAAATATCTTCTCGGTAAACTTCCAAAGGAATATAGATCAGGTAATATAGATCTTGATAATGAAATCACTTTAGAATACTACAGATTAGAACAGACAAATAAGGGTGATTTTTCAGTCAAAGATAGTTCTTACGAGCCATTAAAAGGTGTTACAGATGTTGGTACAGGCGGTAAACCCGAAGAAGAAGAGGAAACACTATCACAAATAATTGAATACTTTAATGAACATTTCGGAACTGATTTTACCGAATCTGATAAATTGTTCTTTGATCAAATTGAACAAGATATGATGGTTGATTCTAAACTGAAAAAGCAGGCTCAGAACAATAGCAAAGATAATTTTAAATTTGTTCTTAAAGATGCACTTGAAGATAAAGCTTATAAACGAATGGATCAAAACCAGAAGATTTTCATAAAAATGATGAACGATGGAGATTTTCATGAAGCCATCGTTAATTACTTCGTAGAAAAGGTTTATAAAGCTTTCAGGAATGTAAGTTAATCAAAAGTTATTCTGTGTGTGTTGTATCAATAAACAGTATAATTATAGCCATTAATTTATTTTTGCTAAGGAACTTAAGTTGTAAAAAGTAGGGTAAAGGTGCGAAATATGGATATAAAAAAGCTTGAGAAACTATTTAAATCCGGAGAAAGAGTTAATGTTGAATTCAAGGAAGATTGCAAAGCATTTAGTGTTAAAAATAAATGTATCAAAGGAGAGTTAGTAAAAGATATATGCGCTTTAGCTAATACTGGGAAAAAGAGCTATTTGTTGTTCGGGATTAAAGATCCAAAAACTGGCGTAAAGGAACTTAGTGAAGCAATAGTAGATTTTAATAATCCCAAATTTACTGATGATAATCTTCAAGACTTCTTAAAAAAGGCAATTTACCCCGTTCCTGATGTAAATTTTGAGTTAGTAGATTTAACTAGGTATTTTGAAGGGAAAGATAAAAAAAGAATTGGAGTTGTCGAAATTAAACCTGATAAAGGAAAAGGAGTTTTTTACTGTATTAATGATGATTTCATCTGTTATGAATCTAGATGCTGTTTTCGAAAAAATGAAATCTGGGTAAGAAAAGGCGCGACTTGTTGTCTGGCTTTTCCAAACGACATAGTCAGATTACTTAAAGGGAAATCACCAATTAGTGATGAGGTAGGTATAAAATATCAAACTTTA
>JASMTM010000051.1:0-3652 GCA_041694295.1 Petrotogales bacterium | reverse complement strand
TAACGTTCGCCAAGTACTCCTATAAGTTCTACCTGTTCTATATTATTATCTTCTTTTTTCTCTTTTTTTAGATGTCTGAAAAAACTTCTCTCAACCTCAATTGGTAAATTAGAACGCTCATTTTGATTAATTTCTGAAAAATTTTCTTTATTTAATCGTTCCCTTAACATACGGGGTTCCTTTGAAACTTCTTTTTGGTTGTTAAGTGATTCATAAGTTTCTTTTTTGGATTCGCGTTTTTCAATACTGATGGAAAAGTTTCCTTTATTTCTCAATGTTTCTCTAATTGTTTTTGTGATTGCTTTTCTTACCTGAGCAGTGTTTGAAAATTTCACTTCTAATTTTTGTGGATGAATATTAACGTCAATTTGATCAGGAGACAATTTTAAGAAAATGAAACAGTATGGGAACCTCCCTTTTTCCAGTGATTCTGCGTAACCCTGTTCCACTGAAAAGTTTAGTGTTGGTTGTTTTACATATCTCCCATTAACAAAAATCATTTCTCCGAGCCTATTTGGTCTTGTTTTATTTGGCATAACAATAAAACCGCTAACACTAATACCAGGAATTTGTTCTTTACCTTCAATTTCTATAAGATCTCCAGTCTTCATTTCGGGGAAAAGTTGTGTAATCCTTTCTTTGATGGTTGATGTAGAGGATGCATCATAGATTAATTTACCGTCCCTTAAATATTTGAAGCCTACTCCAGGATGGGAGAGTATGAATCTCTCCACTGTCTCCGTGATCATTCTGCCTTCAACGGCTTTAGACTTTAAAAATTTTCTTCTTGCAGGGGTGTTATACAGTAGATCATATACTTCAACTGTTGTTCCAACATCTCTCGAAATAGGATGCTCTTTTTTTATCTGTCCTGAGGCGATCTCTAGCATTAATCCTAGGTCATCATTTTTTGAACGCGAAGAAATTTTCATTCTTGATACACTCGCAATAGTTGATAATGCTTCACCTCTAAACCCATAACTTACAAGTTTTTCGAGATCACTAAATCTCTCAATTTTACTGGTTGTGTGAGGTTTTATTGACAGTTTTAAATCGTCACCATGCATTCCCAGACCGTTGTCAATGACACTTATGTATTCTTTTCCTCCATTTTTTGCTGAAATGACAATCTGTGTCGCTTCAGCATCCAGTGAATTTTCTATGAGTTCTTTTATGACAGAAAAAGCTCCCGTTACTACTTCGCCAGCGGCAATTTTCCTGACAATATCCTGCGAGAGAATCCTAATTGCCATTACTATCACCACTGCTCAAAAGTTTTCTTCGCATCTGGAATATTATAATGGCTGCAGATGCAGCAACGTTTAATGAATCAACATTTTTTTCCATGGGAATGGAAATACTAAAATCACATTTTTTACTCACTAATTGTCTAATCCCCCTGCCCTCACTCCCAAATACTATGCCACTTTTCTCAGAGTAATTTTCACGATAGTAGGGTTGCCCATCCGTTGTAGCTGCGTAAAACCAGAAGCCATCCTCTTTTAGGAGGTCAATTGCTCTTGAAATATTGGTAACCACTGTTATTGGTATTCTAAAAGCCAGTCCGGTTGATACCTTTATCACTGAAGGGGTAATACTGCAGGACCCCTTTTCAGGAATCAATATTCCATCAACGCCAGCCGCAACGGATGTTCTTATAATAGCTCCAAGGTTGTGAGGATCGTTTATTCTATCAAGTAAAACAACAACGGATGTATTTTTTCTCGTTAGCTTTTCGCGCAATTTTTCAAATTCGTGGTAAGGAAATTTATTGATTTCAATAACTACTCCTTGATGTTTTTTTTCGCCTGTGAGCTGTGCGAGACGCTCAGCTGAAGCGCTTTCTACTTTGAAGCCCCTCTGGTAACAGGCTTCCTTCAAAAGATTTATTTGCCCGTCTGCATTCTTTTGATTTGTGAATATTACTTGTTTAACTTTAACTGTGTTATTTATGTTCAGAATCTCTTTTAGTACATTTCTACCATGAAGATACATGTTTACTCACCCTGTTCAAAATTAATAGAAGCTGTTCACTTTTACCTTTGAGAAAAAGGTAACCAACAAGTGCTTCAAGACCGGTTGCGCGTTTATAATCTTTGTCATCACCTTTTCTTTTTGCGCCCTTTGAATTATAGCCCCTTCTAGCAATATTCTGGCATTCCTTGGGCAGTTGATCCCAGATTTCCTTAAGAGCTTCACTTTGGCCCTCGGCACTAACGTAGTTTTTAGTCATTTGATGTTGATAAAAGGTACGTCTTTTGGTATTTTTCAATGTGTGCAATCTGAAATAAAGCTCATAAACCGCATCTCCAATGTAAGCCAGAACGTCTGTTGAAACTTCTTCAGGATCTACCTTTTGAGCATTTTCAAAAAGGACATTGTTATTAGTCATTTATAAATTCCTCTATATTATTGACGACATATTCAATTTTATCAATGTTTTTTCCACCCGCTTGGGCAAAATCAGCTCTGCCACCTCCACCACCATTTAGTTCTCTGGCAACATGTTGAGCGATTTTACCTGCATTAAATCTATCTGTAAGATCTTCAGAGACCTTGACAACAAATACCACTTTGTTTTCAAATTTATTGAATATAAAAACTATGCCACTTTTCAATCTTTGCATCATAACGTCAGCAGCATTTCTGATTACGTCTACAGGGGAGTTATCAACTATTCTAATATGAACCTGATTACCATCGACAGTTGTGTGTCTATCGTTTATTGGCGCAGAACCTGACAGGACCTTTTCTCTTAGTCGCTTTAACTCTTTCTCTTTTTCACGAACTTCTTGATTGATATTAGCTATTCGTTCGATAATTTTGTCTTCAACAGCAAGCATATCCTTTATTATGTTTAGTTTGTTGTGGTCATCTTTTAAGAGCTCATATGCGTTAAGTCCTGTAACTGCTTCGATTCTTCTCACGCCGGAAGAAACAGAGCTTTCAGAAATAATTTTAAAAATACCTATTTCACCTGTTCTTGAAACATGGGTGCCGCCACAAAGCTCTTTACTGAAATCGTTTACAGAAACAACTCTTACGATGTCGCCATATTTTTCCTCAAACAATGCTGTAATATCTTCATTTTTGGCTTCATCGATTGACTTTTCTTCTATTTTGACAGGAATATCTTCGAGTATCTTTTCATTAATAATTTCCTCGATTTTTTCAATATCTTCTTTCTCGAGGGCTGAAAAATGCGTGAAATCGAATCTTAAATGCTTTTCGTCGACCAGTGAACCTGACTGTTTAACATGATTTCCCAGGACTTTTCTTAGAGTAGCGTGTAACAGGTGAGTGGCCGTATGATTTCTTGCTATAGATTTTCTTTTTTTGGCGTCTACTTCTAATTTCACTTTTTGACCTTTTTCAAAGGTACCGTCTTCAATATACACTTTATGAGAAATAAGCTCATTGTTAGGAATGAACACATGTGAAACTACTGCTGTTGAGTTATCAGACATAATAACCCCTCTATCTGATACCTGGCCGCCCTTTTCTGCGTAAAAAGGGGTTTCCTTGAAAAATAATTCACCTTCGTTCCCCTTTGTTAGTTTTTCAACCAGCTTTCCATCAGTGACCATATATTTGATTTCAGCTTCCATGGTGAGTGTTTTATAGCCTTTGAACTCTGTGTTGCCAAGCTTGT
>JASMTM010000050.1:0-5448 GCA_041694295.1 Petrotogales bacterium | reverse complement strand
CAGATCTTCTTCTTGTTCATCACGGTATTTTTGGAAAAGATTTTTTCTCACTAAAAGGTTATATGAAGGATCGTGTTAAGAAAGTACTGGATATTGGAGCAACGCTGATGGGTTATCATCTACCTCTCGATGCCCATGAAGATTATGGAAACAATGTTACAATAATCAAAAAATTGGGACTGGAACCTGTTGAGAGGATTGAAGTAGGGTATATAGCTAATTACAGTTCCCCTGTAACATTTGAAAAATTCTTTAATGACCTGCAAGAAATAATTCAGAATCAGCAATACAAAGTGTATAAAAACTCGGACACTGTTGAAAAGATCTTCGTTCTTTCTGGCGGTGGTAGTGAACTCCTCGAAGAAGTTGAAGGAAAGGTGGATACTTTTGTAACAGGAGAGGTGAAAGAACAAATAAGGGATATAGCAAAAGAAACCAATATAAACTTTATTAACGCCGGACATTATGCCACTGAAACCTTTGGAGTCGAGAATCTTGGCAATTTACTCAAAAAAGAATTCGATCTTGAAACTGTATTCATTGATGTATTCAACGAAGTATAAAAAAATAAATGGGATTCTCCTCCATTTTTTGCTGAGGAGTTTCCCTTTATTTAACTAAACTTTTCTTTTAAGTACAACGATCTCTATTCTGTCTGAACAGTCTTCTGAAAGATCGGCGATATCGCCTATACTCATTACCAGTTCCCTCAACTGATTTTTATGAGCCAGCTCCAGATCCATTGAGTAAACCTTCTTTATTAGATTACGTTCAAAAGAGTCTTCATCATGTTCTAATTTTTCCGTTCTTAAAACCAGTTCTGCTGCCTGTTCTAAATCTTCGAAAAGCATCTCAGCCCCATCTTTCAAGCTTCTGTATGTTTTCAGAGACATTTTAAACTGATCAATCAAATCATTTATAATTTCATCAGGAATGACTATTTTTGTAAGTATTATATGATCAGCAATGCCTTCGGCACGATTTGCAATTCTATCAAAATTCTCTACAAGCCCAAGAAAATCTCCTCTGAAATTCGGTAAGAAAGCTCCCCGATACATTTCTGTTTCCATACTTCGTCTAATTTTATCCGCTTCAGATTCTCTTTCATGGATAATATCATTTACTTTTTCAAGATCATCAGAATCTCCCTTTTTGTAGGTTTCAAGAAGTTGTTCCAGGCTATCTAATGTTTCCTCAACCGCTTTTATATGTTTCTTAAAATGCTCAATAATTTCCTGTTCTTTCCTGCCAACAAAAAGCATTTATTCACCTCCAAATTTGTTATTTTTCTTTAAATTCAATTCCGTCAAAAATCAAATTAATCTTTCCCCGGATATTAAAATTATAATCTGGGTTTTCATGACCTTTCATTGCCATGAAAACAGCATCAGATAGTTTTTCTCCGCTCAACTCCTTATCACTGACTTTTTTAAATTTCATTACCGGTGTAAAAAATCTGTCAACTACAAGAGGAAAAACCATGATACCGTTGATTTTAAGCTGCTTGAACCAGTTAGGTGGAATTGTTCCTGAAGCAACCATTGAAATTATACAATTGAATGGCGAGTATTCTTCAGCCCCTTCATATCCATCCTTACAAATAAATGTAGTTTCAGTAAAACCCAGAGTATTAAGATTTTCCTTGGCTTCATTCAAAAGCTCTTCATCATATTCTATCGTAACAACATTCCCCTTATTTAGTATATATGATAACAATGCCGCACCATATCCAGTTCCTGTTCCTACATCCAAAACATTTTCATTACCAGAAAGATCAAGTGCCTGAATCATTTCAACTACAAGAGAAGGTTGTGTTGAGGTACTCTCAACTGCAAATCCCTTCTTCTTTGATGGCAGAACAACATTCATATGAGCTCTATCTTTGTATTCAGGGAGGACAAATCTGCTTCTATCTATTTCACATATCGCTTCATAAAGGTCTTCATCTCTAAGTATTCCACTTTTACGTAAATGCTCGGCCAGGTATTTAGAACTTTTCAAAAGCAACACTCCACTGTCAGGAGCCTGAAATACTTATATTGTTAAGTTTTACAGCAAAAGGCCCTGAATAATTTTTCATCGACAAAGTTTCATTTGAAAGCAACACTTCGTTCTTAATATCATCCAGATTTCCTGAAATCGATCCTCCAGTTACCGGTATTCTATCCTTTCCATCACAGTACCAGCCCATTCTTATTTCTCCACCAAAATCGCCGGTGGTGTGATCGGTCTGGAAATCAGAAAATTCCCTTACTTCCAGGTATTCACCATTTCGAAGTTCATCCAGTTTAGTATTTCCAGTTTTAACAGATATATTCGTCATTGATCCGGTAGGCTTATTTCCCAAATAGTAGGAATATCTAACATTTCCCCAAAAATTCTTAATTATACCATCTTCAATTACTTCCACTTTCTTCAAAGGTAATCCATCTTTATCATAGGGGACAGAATAGTAAGATCCTTCTATAGATGGATCTATGGTAATAGACAACCTGTCACCTTTAATATCCTCACCCTGGACATTGTCTCCAATATCGAATGTAGAGATTTTTTCATAAACCATCCTTGAAGAGGCTTTTGCCAGAAACATAGCCATAAGACTTATCATGTTCACTCCAGAAATTATTACCGGAATATCTCCAATCGATGGAGTGCTTGTAGCATTTGCTCTATATGTTGTTTGTAAGAGTGAGTCATTACTTCTTTTCTTAATGAAATCTTTAGAGAACCTTGATGTTAAAATTTGCCAGTAAAGTTCCGCTTCTTCTTTTTCTTTATTTTTCCATGTAGTAATGTACTCAATGAACAACCTGTTCTTTTCATACGAACAGTCCACACCTTCGGAATTAACTATTCTTCTTTTTAAATGATTCAAAAAGAATTCCGAAGAATTTATCCAACCTTCTTTATATACATCCGAATCGTAAAGACTATCAGCCAGAGAATAAACATCATCAAATATCTGCTTTTCACTGTTATTATCAATTTTCTCAGTGATGGGTTTAACCATAGGATACCAGGGATTTTTCACAAATTTCGCTGAATATGCAGCTTCTTCAATAACATTTTTAATCTTTTCTCCATTCATTGTTGGATGGATTTTCACTTCAGCGGAACCTCTATATCGTTCTCCTTCCTCATCGAAATCTCTGTAAACAGTTAAGTAAAAATTTCTGATCTTTTTTGCTCTGTTCATGTCGAGCTTTTTCTTAATAAAAAACAGTTCTTTATCTTCAACTACATCCTCGACGATTTTCCATCCATCGATATATTTTGATTTTGAAAGCATTTCTTTCAGTTCTTCAATCATTATCCCAACCTCGCTTTGGCTTTAATATATGGACCACCAGCGGAAACCTTTGTAAATTCCTTATGTCCTTTTCCACAGGCACCTGTTCCAGATAACCTGAAATCACCAGAAACCATACTTATAGATTTTAATAAATCCGGCACGAACCCTGTCATAAAGATAGGAGAAACAATCTTTCCAGTCAATTTACCGTCCTTTATTTCTCGCCCATACAAAATCACACATTGTATACCCCAGTTTTTGGGATCTTCCATTCCACTGGTGTATTTTTCTAAAAGATATCCATTATCTATGGAAGTAATCATATCTTCCAGCTTATCTTCTCCGGGTTCAAAAAAGGTATTGGTCATTCTAGAATACGCCTTCTTTTCAAAGGATTCTCGTTTCCCATTTCCTGTTGGATCAACACCTAATCTCATGGTAGAAAGCAAATCTCCAATACCAGAAACAAGCTTTCCATTCCTTATTATTACTGTATCCTTCCCCAGAACGCCTTCATCATCGAAAAAATAGGATGAAACTTCCTTCGCTGCACTGGCTCCATCATGCATTGTGACGTGTTCTGAAGCAACCATTTTGCCCATATATTCTTTAGCCTTTGCCCTGTCTTTAACAAACATATCCAGTTCAACGCCATGTCCAAAAGCCTCATGAGCAATGAGTCCGGAAACTTCAGGTGAACAAATCACATCATAAACTCCCGGTTTTATTTTTTCTGAGTCAAGTAACATCACAGCTTCGTCAACTATATCCTTTAATCGTGATTCCATTTCATCTAAGAGCTCAGGCCCTTTTAAGCCTGAAAAACCTTCGTAAGAAACGCGGGTCTTGTTTTCTTTTCTTACAACTGCATTCAGATAACCCTGTGACCAGATATATGATTGTTTTAGTCGTTTCTTGTTAGAGAAAAATAACTTGTTTACAGTCACTTCTTCATAAACCGCGAAAAAATTAACCAGTTTATCAGATGCTTCATGTGCTTTTTGTTTCATTGCATTCAGTCTGTTTAGTTTTTCTTCTGTGGTGACATTCTCCGGTAATATTTCCACTTCACCTGAAAAGCTTTCTTCAATTTCCTGTTCTACTATCTTTTTAAAAGCATTTCTTCCCAAATTTGATTCTTTTAAATCATCATTATTAACAATATTGCTGTTTATTCTCTGAACAATAACTTCCGGATCATCAATTTCATTAAACGAGAACTCCGCGTAACCAGTTCCATCATGAACTCTCACAACAAAACCGCGTTCAGTCCACTGCGAATCATTATAATTTGTTCCTCTGCTGGTCACTACGTGCTGTTTCCCAAAAACATCCGTGCCAAGAACAGAAACATAATCATAACTCCTTTCCAATTCCTTCAGAATTTCTTCAACAAAAGGGATACTATCTTCAATGAATTTTGATGGTTTTACCTTCAATGTATTCACTCCTTCAGATTAAATTTTGAATTAACTCAAATGTAAGGTAGAATTGTCAATACAGCCCACTAAATGATTTATATAACCATTATAGATTATTACAAGAAATAAACAAAAAAAAGCCAGGGGTTAACCCCTGGCTTTTAACACAACGTATAATTCTGGAATTCACCATCTGGATATAAAAAGGATCTTGTTAAGTCAAACATACCGAAACCGTTCTTCAAAGCAAATGTTATTAGTTCCATGTATTCATTGATTCGCTCGAGAACATCTTCAAAAGAACATTTGCCCTTTAAAGCAGATATTGTTACTTCTACTGTTTTCTCGTCACTGGCTCTAATATTTAAAGAATCGCCTCGAGCACCGAGGAGGAGCTTAGCAGACAATGTTTCCAAAATTCTTTTCACTGCTTCAGTTGCATGGTTCTCAGGTACGGTAAACGCAAGATCACAATTCACATACATACCCTTTCCCTCCTCTCATTATTTTGTTTTCAAAGAGCGGTTGCCAATAACAAGGTAAACCCCTGGCAAAAACAGGTCACTTACCCATTGAAAAATCGAAATGAAGTGCTTATGAAGCTATAAATATTATACACCTACACGGTTTCTTAAGAAAAATTTTGCCTTCCTTCTTATTTGATTAAACTGTTTTATGTTTAGACACGTTTTAAGATTTTTAAGTTGCTTTTATAGGATTGAGCTTTGTTATAAT
>JASMTM010000049.1:0-5146 GCA_041694295.1 Petrotogales bacterium | reverse complement strand
ACTGTTCTTCTAAATTAATTAGCCTATATAGCCAAGTAGTTTTTCAAGTCTTGGTGGTGAAATTCGTGCAACTGATTTCGCACAGGATAACCTAAGAGTTGCATCAGCAAACTGGTCAAGTAGTATTTTCTCCAGTGCAGGTAGTGATTCGCCAATTCTTAAAAAACCTGCAACTGACACAGCAAGTTTTTGAATCGAAAGAGATTCTTTTCTGTTATTAATTATTCCAGTGATATCTTCAGCGGTATCGGTTAGCTTCAGTTTTTTGGTTGCTTTTAACGCAGCTTTTTTTAATTTTGATGACGTGGAATTGAGGGCAAACTTTATTTCATGCTCAAGCGTATAATCCATCATACTGCCAAGCGTTTCAATTATTGTTGCCTTAACTCTATCTGATGGATCGTCAATGTTTCCTCTTAAAATTTCGACAGTTGCCGGTTCTTTCAGTTTCTTGAATATCTTTGCGGCAAGATATCGTTTTTCTTCGTCATTTTCCTCCATTAAGGTCTCTGCAAGTGGTAGTAATTCAGATCCGAAATCGAAGGATTTCATGTATGTTTTTATGGCGGTTAGCATTACAACCGGATCATCATTTTTCATAAGTTTCTCAAGTCCGCGCCTTGCATTCTCTTCAGGGTAGGTCCCAATGAATTCCACCAAAAGTGTTTTAAAGCCGGGAAATCTTGAACTATTAACTAATTTTATAACTTCGTTATATGAGTCGTCGTGTTTGTTTTTAAAATGTTCTTCCAGTAAAAGTCTCTGTACTGTTTTGGGTAAATCAGTAACAATGCTTTCATCCAGTTCTAATTCTCCCTTATAAGCTCTGTAAATATTTCGTATCTCAACGCTGGGATCTGATGTAAGAAACACGATTTCGTCTGGATCAATTCCATTTTTTATCAAAGAAAGCAAAAATGACTTGCGAACCTTTTTTGAGGGATCTTCAAAAATCCTCTCCAGCTCTGATTCTTCTACCTGATTACTTTCGGCGTAAGCCTTAGCAGCAGCTGCTCTAACGCTTTCGACGGGATCTTTAAGTGCTATTTCAGCCAGATCAGTTGTGTTGGCAGTTTCAGTCAATAACTTTACGAAGGCTTTTCTGACTTCAGGAGCAGGTTCTTCAAAGAATTCATCCCAGTCTATTTCATTTATCAATAATCCAGATGAAGCAATTTCTCTTAGCGCACGTGAACGAACTGCTGATGATCTGGAATTAATCATTTCCTTCAATATTAGCTCTTTTCTTCCGATTATCTCATCTTCGAGAGAATTAATTATCTGCCTTACGTTTGCCACTATTTTTCACTCCAATCTATTCTGAGGGATCTAGTAAAGCCATCAATTTCAAAAGTGACGATATTATCTTCATAACTAAAGGAAGCACTTTTATCGAACGTAAGAATTATATTGATACCCTGTCTGCTATTTGGTTCTTTTGCTACTCTTCTTATAGTATTATTTTTTATTTCATAGGCAATCCAGGAATTGCCTTTATCATAGGATGTGTCATACGAAAAACGATCGTTTTTGATCTGTCCTCTCAACTGTGCAAATCTATTCATGTCACGCTCAAACAGATCAAATGCCCTATTGATTGCGAGAATATTTTGAGTTGAATCGCAGAATTGTATGTTTCCAACAGTAAACTTTCCAAATAAATCCATCAATCCTACAATAATGATAGAAGTAACAGCAAGACCAACCAGTACTTCTATAAGAGTAAAGCCTTTACTTTTCATCTTCCTGTAGTTGTTCAGCCATATCTAGTGTGTTACTTAATCTATCAAGTACCCTTGTTTTTCCAAGAACTGACAGTGTTTCAAATAAACCGGGTGTCACTAGGCGACCGGTTACAGCACCTCTAATACTCTGAAAAGTGTTCTTTTTTGATGTAATTCTTTCTTCAGCCAGGTCTCTTACTACCTTTTCCGTACCCTTTATGGACCAATCATTGTTATTATCAAATCGTTCGATAGCTCTTTCCAGAAGTGGGATAATCCAATCTTTTTTTAGGAATTTTTCTGCAAATTTATCTTCAAAATCCAATTCACTGGTAAAAAAAGGCGATGAAAATTCATATAGCTGCATCAACGTATTCACTTTAGATTTACAAATATCTATTACATCTTTTGCATATGACTGATCATCTGTCATTTTATTGTACATGTCTGTATTACCGATGAATTTTAACCAGTTCCCATATTCAATCAACAAATCACTTATTTCCATTCCTCTCAACTGTTTTCCATTAACCCATTCAAGTTTTTCATAATCAAAAATCACAGGTTTATTTGAAATGGAATTAAGCGAAAATTCATTGACCTTGTCCTTAAAATCAAAAATTTCCTCATCTACTGTCCATCCAAGCAGTGCCAGGTAGTTCATAAGACCTTTGTTAAGGTAACCCTCTTTTCTAAAAAATTCGACACTTGTATGGCCATGTCTTTTAGAAAGAGGAGACCTGTCTTGTCCAAGTATTAACGGTATATGCATAAATTCAGGTGGATCCCATCCAAGTAGCTTGTATATCATCAACTGTCTCGGAGTATTTGACAAATGATCCTCTCCGCGGATAACATGAGTTATTTGCATTAAATGATCATCTATAACAACAGCAAAATTGTATGTTGGGAAGCCATTCGATTTAATGATAACGAAATCATTAAATGTATCATTTCTGAAAGACATTTCACCCTTCAGTAGATCATTGAATACTATCTCACCAGATCTGTCACATTTCAAATTGATAGTGTAGTTGTTATCTTTATAATGATCGCCTGTAATTGAAGAAGTCTTTTCAACAATCTTGTTTTTATCGTTGGGATCGTAAATTGCATAATAAGCATAACCTTCCTTGATTAACTTTTCTGCATAGTGAAGATAGATACCCTGTTCATTTCTCTCACTTTGCCTATAAAAGGAATTCATGTCTTTAATATCAGGACCTTCATCCCAGTCAAGGCCACACCATCTTAGAGACATTAAAATCTGTTCCTCAAAAGCTTTTGTTGAACGTTCTATATCAGTATCTTCAATCCGAAGTATGAACTTTCCATTTTTACTTCTTGCAAATAACCAGTTAAATAAAGCAGTTCTCAAGCCGCCAACGTGAAGGTGACCGGTTGGACTCGGAGCAAATCTACATCTAATCATGCTCTTAACTCCTTTCTCAGGTCAATAAATTTTCCAATTGATTAAAAGAATTTACCTGCTTTAAAGGTGCAATTTTTCTATTGTCAAGATACTTACCTTCAATCAACATAGATGAAATCCGATCAGTCCATCCTCCAGTTCCGCGCATTAGTATAACAGTTTTTCCACAGGCATAAGCTGATACAATCTCATACAGTGTTCCGATTTCACCGCCTATTGAAATCACATAATCACATGAGCGAACAATAAGTAATGAACGTGTAAGATAATCCATTCCCGTTAGTATGTTAAGCGTGTTATATTCGTTACCTTTTTCTTCAAAGGGTAGTATTCCAATCACATCCCCATTTACAGAACGTGCCCCTCTGGCTACGAGCTCCATGACACCGTCCCTACCACCTGTGAATATTCTGTGATTTAGTCGGGCAAGTTTTTCACCGACAGAAATACACAATTCGGAAATCTCAGTTACCGGTGGTTTATTTACATTACCAGAATAACCAATAACTGCTATATTCACGTTGTTTCTTCCTCTCCAAGATAATTATCAATAACAGCTGGATCGGCTAATACTGTTTGCGGATCCCCGCTGGAGATAACTTCACCTTTGAAAAGTATGTAAAGAGAATCAACGACTTTGGATATGCTTGTTACATCATGATCGGTTACTATTACACCGATCCCCCGTTTTTTAAGACTGATGATCATCTTTTGAATATCTTTTACTGTGATGGGATCAATACCGACAAAGGGTTCATCAAGCAGTATAAATCTTGGTGACAAAGCCAGCGTCCTCGCAAATTCCAGTCTTCTCTGTTCACCACCTGAAATTAAATTTGCCATTTGGTTTCTTAGATGTAGAATTCCAAAATCTTTTAGAAGTTCATTAGCTTTTTCAATGATGTGGTCAGATTTTCTGGTTAGCTTAAGGATCATTATCAAATTGTCCATCACGCTCAACCCTCTAAAAATAGATGTCTCCTGGGGCAGGTAAGCAATTCCCTTTTTTGCTCTTTCGTGAACTGGAAGATGAGTTATCGGTTCTTCGCCAATATAGACCTCACCGTTATCAGGTATTACTATACCAAGTATAGACTTAAAGGCGGTTGTTTTCCCTGCCCCATTGGGGCCAAGAATTCCAACCACCTCTCCTTTATGTGCTCTAATCGTAACCTGCTTCAATACCTTTCTTCTTCCGAAGCTTTTATCGATGGAAACACATTCAAGTGTTTCAGTCTTCACTGTCGAATCCTTTCAAATACTCTATGACTAGATCAGTAATGTCGTATGTTCCTTTTCCGTAAACAACAGCTTCTTTTGTAATAATGAGATCATACTCGGTAAATTCCGCATAGTTCTTTATACGTTTCTGCAATCTCTCAATAATAATCTGTGTTTTTTCATTGTATGTGGATTGAATTGTCTGTTCATACTGTGTTTTCTTCGACAGTAATTCATTTTGTTTTTCTGCTAGTTCAGCCTGAGTGGCACCATCCTGTTGCATTTGTTGCAGTTCCTGTGAAAGCTCATCAAGTTTTTTCTGATAGAACTGCAAATCTTCCTGATAACTCTGGTTCAGTTCTTTCCAATCTTTTGTTGATTCCAAGACTTTTTGCATGTCAACAAAGGCTATTTTAGCCGGGTTGTTTGGACTCGACGAATTCTCAGAAATCACAACTGCTGTTAATAAAAGAATCAAAGTAAGTACGGGAATTAGTTTCTTCACAAAAACACCTCCTGGATTATTTTATACTAAAAAGTTTTTTTTGAATCTAAAAGGATAGTTACCGGACCGTCATTGGTTAAAGAAACACTCATATATTTTTGAAAGATCCCAGTTTCAGTTGGGACCCTTTTTTCTACTTTTTTAATAAATAAACTGTAAAGTTTTTTGGCTTTTTCAGGAGGGGCAGCTTCCGTAAAAGAAGGTCTTCTACCTTTTCTTGCATCTCCCAGCAATGTGAACTGAGAAACAGCCAGGAGCTCTCCA
>JASMTM010000048.1:0-4772 GCA_041694295.1 Petrotogales bacterium | reverse complement strand
AGGTCACCTGTCCTTTTTTAGGTTCGCGGACTTTCGGGTGTTCATGTTTTGAGCTTTCCGCACGACGTACAACCCACTATCGCACAACGGCTTTTGTCTGTTTTAAAGATTCCACCCTTGAGGGTGGCCAGCTGTACTTAACTAGGGTGTGAATTTCTTCTAAGTTTTTCCGACGAAGTAGCACATCCGCGTTGTACTTTAACACGCATATCCTGAGCTCTGCTCAGCATATCCGATTGTTTCTCAAATCGCATATCAATGTTTTGCAGTTTTCTTGAAGTTCCGTACAACCAACAACGTACTATCGTAGAACGTTATCTTGAATTTGTCGGTTCACGTCTATTGAATTATCGATGGACGAAGCTTGCCATAGGCAAGCGTTGGACGAAACGAAGTGATGGACGTGGTTTTTTATCTTGCCATACCCTAAACCCCAGACCCTACACTCGTTTTTTTAAGGTTTTGTCTTCTCGATTATTATACACGTGTTTGATTTATATTGGATAAAGCTTATTTCCGACCTGTTTGAAGTTGTATTCTTTTGTTTCCTTTAATAACATGTGTGAATCAAGATCGTGATATGTGAAAGCACCAGTTCCTACTGCCAGGTGTATGCTCTGTGAAATTCCAATACTTGATTCTGCCATACAACCTATCATTAGTTTAACTGAAGCTGTTCTTGCCAGTTCAATTATCCCGAGTGCATCTGTAATACCAGTTTTCATTAGTTTAATGTTGATGAAATCTACCGCATTCTCTTTTATGAGTTTGTATGCATCATTGCGGTTTTTAGCGCTTTCATCAGCAGCTACGGGGAATTTTGAGTTATATCTAACAAATTTCAAGCCTTCTATGTCATTTACTTTAGTTGGTTGTTCAAATACCAGTACTGGTATTCTATCCCTGTAAAGAGCATCAGCAAAGTAAACAGCCTGTTTTGGTGTGTATCCTGTATTTGCATCAATAATAAATTCAGTATCAGGAGCCACTTCAGCGATTGCTCTCATTCTTTCAATGTCTGTTTTCACATCTTCACCAACTTTTACCTTGATTGTTTTGAATCCTCTTTTTAAAAGCTCTTTTGCTTCTTTTGTTGATTCTTCAATAGTACCTATGCTAACAGTGTAATCTGTTTCCACATATTCCTTTTTACCACCAAGTATTTCGTAAACAGTGGTATTGTAGTATTTTGAAAAAGCATCGAGTGCTGCATATTGTACAGCAGCTTTTAGGCTGGGAGAAGTTTTGGATAAAAATTCTACATTCTCAAAGATAACTGCATATTTCCTTCCATCCATTCCAATCAGCATTTCTCTGAGAGGTTCTTGATAGCCGGGTAATACGGAAGATACTTCGCCATTTACTCTAAATGAAGGTGATGCCTCACCTATTCCGACAATTCCATTGTCATATAAAAGCTTAACCAGAATATTTTCGGTGGTAGTATTTGAACTGTGTGCTATGTGAAATGCTTTTTTGTAAACGTGTTTTGTTAAATTAAGCTCAACATTCTTTATCTTCATAGTTTCACCACCTCAATTAATATGAGAAAAAACAAGATTATGCAAACGCCTTCGTATGCTCTGCATCTGTGGTATAGTATTCCATCGTTCAATATTGGTTCGGTTGGACAATAAAATAACACTTAGTTCCCTATCTGGATCAACCCAGATGGATGTGCCTGTAAAACCTGTATGACCATATCCATTTGAATGTAAGAAGTCACCTGCACTTTTACCTGTTTCCGGAGATCTCCATCCGATATGCGTTTTAATGTCGTCAATTGTAATAACTCTTGTGATGAACTCCTTAAAAACTCTTTTGGGAACAATTACTTCTTCCTTCAAACCAACCAAATATTTGAATAGATCATTAGCAGTAGAGAAACAACCAGCATTGCCACCAACACCTCCAAGATAATAGGCAAGTTCATCATCAGGTTCACCTCTTAAGATCTTTCCATTTCTTATTGATGTCGGAGCAATATTTTCATTTGAAGGATCTGGATTGAAAGTGGTGTTCTCCATATTTAAAGGTTTAAAGATATTCTTTCTGCAGTATTTATCAAAGCTAGTAGAAGTTATTCTTTCCACCATTGTTCTTAAAACAATGTAGTTAAGACATGAGTATTCAAACATTTTGAAAGGTTTTGCTTCTGGGTGTATTTTCAGTATGCCTTCAAGTAATTCATTTCCGGTGCTTTTTTTCCATAATTCCGTGTAAGCGGGTAGTCCTGAAGTATGAGTTAAAAGATGAAAAATCAGTATTTCTTTTCTGTTCTGGAATTCATCAAGATATAAATAAACCGGATCTTCTAAAGAAATTATGCCGTCATTCAGGAGTTTCATTATTGCCGTAACTACCGTAACTACCTTTGTAAGACTTGCAATGTCGTAAACTGTTTCTGATGTTACATCAGGAGCTTGCTTATCATTGCTGAGCTTTCCGTAACAATTAGAGTAAAGTAGTTTTTTATTCTTTCCTATTAGTAATGAAGCTCCGGGATAAATATGCTTATCTATACCATTTTCTAACAATGAATCAATTCTCTTCCAAATATCCATATTGAATCACTCCATCCACTAAAACAATGATCTTTTAAACCATAAAACATTTTTTGCAGTTTTAACAGTATATTATGTATAATTCTTATGTAATAATTATATACTTATTAACTTTGACATTACAAATCGAAATTACTACAATATAAACGTATCACAAAGGGGTAATAAAATGAATAAAAAGATAAACAAAAATAATAACAACGATTCAGTGCCAGCTTATTTGAAGCTTTATAGGATACTAAAGCAACGTATTGGTGAGGGAGCTTATGATAAAAGACTCCCAATCGAAAAGAAACTCTGCGAGGAATTCAACGTTAGCCGACTTACAGTAAGACGGTCACTTGAGGAATTGAAGAGAGAAGGCATTGTTTATGCCAAGAAAGGTAAAGGAACATTTGTTGCTGAGAATAAAAGGGAAGAGCAGTTAACATCTCTTGGAAGTTTTTCTGAAGAAGCTATCGGAGAGGGGCGAAAGGCAAGTTCCTTAGTTTTGAGAAATGAAATAATATCTCCACCTCCTGAAGTCTTAGAGGCATTTGATATTCCACACAAAGGAATGGTTTTGCTGCTTGAACGGGTCCGCTTTTTGGATGATGAACCCCTTGCCATTGAGAAAAGCTATCTTAATCCTCTTATTGATATCAGGATACTCAACATAATACAGAGAGATATGAGCAAAGAATCGCTTTATAAAATTTTAAGAGATGAATTTGAAATTGGTCTACAAAGGGCAGTAGAGTATATTGAGATTGCACAGATGTCTAAGAAAGAAGCAAAATACTTAGAATGTGAAATTGGCGACTACGGAATTTTACGACACAGATACACTTATACTGCTTCAGATGAATGTGTGGAATATGTCGTATCTATTTATAAAGGTGAAAGATACAAGCTTAGAGTGGTTAGAAATGCTGTTTGATCTTTCAACTTAACGTCCTTTATAACTTCTTTTTTTGAAATAATTCTTTGCGAGAACAGAAATAAATTTTAGTCTGAAGCCTTTTTGTTTCAGAAAACAAATAGTATTTTGATATATAATAACAAATATTGTATGATATTACATATAAGTAATGATTATACTTAATGAACTGTAATCTAGTCTTTTTTATCGATAATCACCAATAGTTAACTTTATTCCCGCTTATTTGATTTTGCACCAAGTTGTTTCCAATGAGTATAATCATTCTAAACTTGTACAGACTACACAAATTACTTATAATACAGTTTTCTTCAGTCTGATAAGAAGGTGAAACCCTTTGAGGGAAGAACTTAAGAGACTTACTACAGAAAAATCAAATGAAAAAACTAAAGATATTGACCGAGTATCCATCAAAGAAAAACTTAGATTGATTAATGATGAAGACAAAACTGTTCCTTATGCTGTTGAAAAAGCTATACCAGAGATTGAGAAGGTAATAAGTCTAACTGTGAATAGTCTAAAACAAAGCGGAAAAGTTGTATATATTGGGGCAGGAACCAGTGGAAGAATGGGTGTGGTTGATGCTTCAGAGATATTCCCGACTTTTGGTGAAGTAAATGCCTTCAAAGGGATAATAGCTGGAGGATTTGAAGCGCTTGTTACACCAATTGAAAATGCTGAAGATCTTGAGAATAGCGGCAAGGAGGACATTGAAGCAAATGGAGTGACTGAGAAAGATACAGTAATTGGAATAACAGCAAGTGGAAGGACACCTTATGTTATAGCCGCTCTGAAACATGCAAAGGAGATCGGCGCACATACTGCTGCAATTTCAAATATTTCAAAACCCCTTGTAAGGGATGTTGTGGACGTAAGTATAGAAGTCGTTACTGGACCGGAAGTTATCACAGGATCTACGCGGATGAAGGCTGGAACTTCCCAAAAACTGATTTTAAACATGATAAGTACAGTAACAATGATAGAAATGGGAAAGATCTATCAAAATCTTATGGTGGATCTTGTAGTTACAAATAAGAAACTCGAGCAAAGAGCAATAAAAACCATTGAATTGGCTACAGGCATCGACTATGAAAAAGCAAAGGATTATTATGAAAAATCTGGAAAGCTGCCCCGTGTTGCGATATATATGGCATTGACTGGATCAATCAAAGAAGAGGCTCTGGTAAAACTTAAAAACGCTGAAGGTCATCTATACAGGGCTCTGGAAGAAGATTAACTGGAGGAATTTTTTTGAACATTGCTGTATTAATAAAACAGGTTCCAGATAC
>JASMTM010000047.1:0-3595 GCA_041694295.1 Petrotogales bacterium | reverse complement strand
TTAACCAATCAATACTTACAGCAAATATGAAGGTTAGAATATAAATAAATAGCTTTCTCCTAAAGTATCGATTCACAGCATGTCCTCCTAAAAAATGTCTTAGAAAAAACGCCCCCCCAAATGGAGGGGCGAAGCATCAAAGAAAGTTTATTTTGCTTCAAGATCACAAAGCATGTAAACTCCACCAAGCTGCCATTTACCTGCCCATGTAGTTGGATAATGTACCGGTCCATCCTCTGATGGCCAGTTTGTCCATACATCAGTGCTTGCCTGGAACCACATACCGTTGTACCATAAAGGAATTGATGGCATATCTTTCAGGAATATCTCCTGAACCCGTGAGAGAATTTCCTGAGCTTCGTCATGTTTATCCATAGGCGTTCTATTGAACTCATGGAGTAATTCTTCGATCTCTGGATTGTCATATCTACCGAAGTTACCAGAAGTCATCCTTTCACGTAATGGGTAGAACAACCAATGATAAAGTGTCCAGACGGTATTACTGATATTTGAATTGAAGTTATTAATCGCCATATCAAAATCTCCGCCATAGAGCTCATCCTGATATCTTCCATAGTCAGGGAACAAAGGTTCTGCATTAATGCCAATTTCATTAAAATTTCTTGCAATGATCTTGATTGATTCCATCCAGTCAGTCCAGCCAAAAGGCACAATTATAGATAGCTTTATTTCCGAACCATCAGGAGCTTCCAGATATCCATCTCCATTAACATCTTCATATCCAGCTTTTGCAAGAATCCTTCTCGCTTCAGGAGGATCATAGCTGAATCCGTATTTCTCAACAACTTTTTCATCATAATACTGCATCCATGCGTCAATTGGTAGATAACCAAGAGGATTTGATGTTAACACCTGGTTTTCGAACACTCTCTTAGCAATATCATCAGAATTAATAGCAAAGGCAAGAGCTTTTCTAAGTTCTGGATCATCCAGAGGTTTTCTGGTTGTATTCAGGAATAAGAAAGCAGTATTATCTGACAACATGTATGGTGGTTCATCGTAGAATGTATGAATATTTGGATAAGCCTGCACCAATCTTGGTACTCCTGGTAAGAAGAAATTACTGATATCAAGTTCACCTTTAAGTATCATTCCCAATGCCACACTGTTGTTGTTAACAGCGATATAAACGATTCTTTTTGGTCCAGGTTTCAAACCAAGTTGATCAGTTGCCCACCAATTTTCATTTCTGACAAAAATCTGCCTGTCCTGACCATGTGATTCTGTTAAATAACAGCCTGTGCCAATAGGATTTTCATTGGCGCCTGACAGAATCTCTTCTTCTGTTTTTTTCGACCAGATATGTTCTGGAATCATTGGAAGTTGCCATAGATTGTATGACCATTCGTGGTATAAGGGTTCTTCAAAATGGAACTTCAATGTGTAATCATCCACTTTCTCAACTTCCTTCAACCATTCCCACATAGTACTGTAATGAACGCCTGGATATTTATCTGCAATATCAAAAGTAAACTTTACATCATCTGCATCGAACTTTTCTCCATCCGTCCATTTGATACCTTCTCTTAACTCAAGCTGATAAGTATTTTCATCCAGCCATTCTCCGTTAACTGCAAGCCAGGGTTCAAGTTCATTCTCAAATGGATTGTACATATACAATGTTTCATAAACCAGGCCTACTACACCAGTCATGGCGCTCCATGGTGTTATGGGATTCCAATTCGTCGGCGGTCCCCAAAGTCCGCCGCCAGCGAAAAGTGTTTCATTCCTTTCGAAGGTTTCTCCGAAGGTCATACCAACGATTAGAACAAAAGCAAGGATCGCCAATATAATCGTACGGCGCATATAATCACCCCTTTATGTAGTTTTCCCCGAAGGGTTACAATTAAATAATACAGTGTAACTTGTTACATGCAATATACATTTTCACCCAATTATTTGTGATTTACTGAAAATTTTTACAAATATAGGTGTCATTTTACTTATTAGCAAAAAAAACAATATCAGATGAGCATATTGTAGTTTTTTGACCGATTCATAATTACATGTATACTTAAAAGGAAAGATAGTTGTTTGTTAGGAGGTTGAAAATGATAGATTTTTTCGTAGACTTTTTCATTTCGACAGGTCTTTCTGAGGATTTATCGTACGTTTTCGCAAATATTATCGGCTTTATGATCGTCCTTGCAATTGGTTATGTTTCAAAGCTCATCTTTAGAAAATTGCTTATGGAACCAATTTCAATAATTGTTAAAAAAACCAAAAACAAATGGGACAATGTATTTGTTGAAAGAAGGGTGCTTGACCACCTTTCCTATTTTGTTCCTACTATAATCGTATATTCTTTTTCAGGCTTATTTCCGGAGATTCAATTATTACTTGAAAAGACAACTATCTGTATCATGTGGATTATTGGAGCACTGGTTGTTAGTTCCATAATTGATGCTGTGGTAGATATTTATCGAACATTTGAAGCATCACGACATAGGCCAATAAAAGGTTATATGCAAATAGTCAAGATTGCAGTTTTTATCATTGCCACAATAATGATTATTTCTATATTATCTGGAGTGTCTCCTTTAGGTTTACTTGGTGCCATTGGAGCTATGTCAGCTGTCCTTATTCTGGTTTTCAGAGACACTCTGCTAGGCCTTGTAGCAAGCTTTCTTATAACGAATGAAAATATGGTTAACATCGGTGATTGGATATCTATGCCAAAGTACAACGCTGATGGTAGTGTAATTGACATTTCTCTTCATACTGTAAAGGTTCAAAATTGGGACAAAACAATTGTAACGATACCAATTTATACAATGGTTTCAGATTCTTTCCAAAATTGGAAAGGTATGACACAGACTGGCGGTAGAAGAATAAAGAGAGCAGTGTACATCGATATGAAAAGTATAAAGTTTTGTACAGAAGAAATGCTAAAAAAGTTTAGCAAAATCCAGTACATAAAGGATTATATTAAAAGTAAAAAAGAAGAAATTGAAGAATATAATAAAGAAATAGATGTCGATACTTCTATACTTGTTAATGGCAGGCATTTAACCAACATTGGAACATTCCGTGCTTATTTGAGCGAATATTTAAAGAATCATCCTATGACACGCAAAGATATGACCCTTATGGTTAGGCAGCTTGCTCCAACGGAACACGGTATACCAATTGAAATATATGCTTTTAGTAAAGATATTCGCTGGGAGTATTATGAAGGCATTCAATCAGATATTTTCGACCATATACTGGCAGTTGTTCCCGAATTTGAACTAAAAGTATTCCAGAATCCTTCGGGATATGATTTCGAAACATTAACTACAAATATGAAAGAAGAAAAAAAGTAGAAGGTTCTTTATATATTAAGCATTTTCATTTTTTCATCATTCAAATATGACTAATTCTGATGCTTGCTTAACTCCTAAATATGATTTCAAAATGGTTCTTTTCATTAATGTGCTCATATCTGAGTTGAGCTTTATGAAGATTTACAACAGATCTTACAACCCTCAATCCCAGTCCAAACCCCCTAGATGAAAGATTATTCACGTCCCGGGATTTTTCTTCTATGTTAATCCTATCACCCGCACTAATAACCTCAATGTGAGTATTATTA
>JASMTM010000046.1:0-3987 GCA_041694295.1 Petrotogales bacterium | reverse complement strand
TTGGAAGAGCAATATTCTAAAACAAAAAGATTGTCACTGATTGAAGGTGTTCTTTATAACAACGCTTTTATACTCACTCAGGGCTTTCTTTTAACGGGTCTTGCATTACAGTTCGGTGTTACAGAAAGTATTCTTGCGGTTCTGGGAATGCTCCCGGTAATGGCTCAGGTTTTTCAACTGGGCGTTCCCCTACTTTTAAGAAAGATTGGAAGTAGAAAATCTGCGATGATTTTTTCAGCTTCCATATCTCGTCCAGTACTGTTGCTTTTACCAATATTGATTTTTCTTGGATGGAAAAATCAATATATACTTGTGGGAATTCTCTCAGTTTTTGCAATTTTTAATGGATTTACAGGTAATTTTTGGATTTCATTAATGAGAGATATAATTCCAAATGAAAAATCAGGAAGATATTATGGCCTGAGGAATCTTCTTGTTTCTCTTTCTTCCATGACAATGCTATTTCTTTACTCTTTAACGCTTGATACTTTTGACGAAACGTTGGGTTTCCTTATCGTATCTATAATTGGGTCAGCTTTTTCTTTAACAACCTATTTTATTCTAAGAAAATTTGAAGATCCTCCGCGGAAGCAATATCAAAGTAAAAAGCTCTTTAGTGTTGTTCTTAAAGACTGGAATTTTAAAAGGTTTCTGACCTTCTCTTTTGTATGGAACTTTGCAATAGCAATGGCCAGTCCATTTTTCCCATATTATCAACTCGTGAATCTTAAGTTGTCATACTCCTATCTTAGTATAATGAGCATTATTGCTGGTGGTGTTTCTATGCTTTTTTATTTTATTTGGGGAAGATTATCGGATGAAATTGGCCATCAGAGTGTTGCTGAATTTGGAATATTTTCAGCAGCTTTTACTTCTATTATGTGGATTTTTGTTAACCAGACAACAGCAGGGACTCTATTACCTATTGATGCGGTTCTTACTGGCATTAACTGGAGTGCAATAAATCTGGCATTATTTACGATTATGCTAAATATTGTTGATCCAGCCCTTACAGAAACATACTTTGCCATACTTGCCTTTGTAAACGGTATAGCTGCACTTGCGGGAGCTCTGATAGGTGGGTTTGCAGCCACATATTTAAAGGAAATAAGCTTTGAGTTGTTTGGTATACCATTTTTTGGTGTACAGATCCTCTTTATTTCAACAGGAATTTTAAGGATGCTTTCCTGGCTGTTACTAAAGAGAGTAAAAACGAGAAAGGTTTTGTCCGTTTCGCGCTTTACATTTAATACTATATCTGTTCTTGGTCGCAGAGGTATTGCCAGACCTTATGAAAATTCATTGACAATATCAAGACTAAAAAATCTGATTGTAGACAAACCGAGACAAAAAAAGTTGAAAAAAGAAAAGAATAATGAGTGATTTCTACGCAATATCACCGAGCTCGTACTGTAGTTTATAAAGATCAGCATAGATGCCACCCTTTTTCATAAGTTCTTCGTGATTCCCTTCTTCAACCAGTTTACCTTTATGTATTACAAGTATTCGATTTGCACCACTAATGGTGGAAATTCTGTGCGCTATTGTAAGCACAGTTTTGTCTTTTGAAACCCTTTCCATTGCCTTTTGTATTAGTGTTTCGGTTTCTGTGTCAATATTTGCTGTCGCCTCATCCAGTATAAGTATGTCAGCATCATACAGCACTGCTCTTGCAAGTGCAATAAGTTGCCTTTCGCCTGCAGAAATAGTACCTCCACGTTCGAGTATTTCTGTATCGTAACCATTGGGGAATCGTTTTATAAATGTATCAGCATATACATAATTAGCAGCTCTTATAACTTCTTCCCTGGAGATCTCTTTGTTGTACAATCTGATATTGTCTATAATTGAACCGGAAAAAAGGAAAACGTCCTGCAGAACTACGCCGATTCTTCTTCTTAATGCTTTAAGATTGTATTCGTAGATGGATTTTTCATCAATCTTGATATCTCCCTTTTGTATACGATATAAAGCATTAAGCAGGCTGATTATTGTTGTTTTACCGGCTCCTGTTTCGCCAACAAAAGCGATCTTTTCTTTGGGTGAGACTTTGAAGCTCACATCTCTTAGAACAGGATTATCCCTATCGTAGGCAAAGAATACATGATCGAAATCAATGTTTCCTTTAACCTTCTTTGTTTCAGGCAATTGCTCGTTGTACTGCTCTTCTTTTTCGTCCATTAATTTGAATATCTTCTCTGCAGACGCAAGAGCATTTTGAACGATATCGTATTTTTCTGCAATGTCTCTCAATGGTCTAAAAAACATTTCAATATAACTCACAAAAGCATACAGTACACCAAACTGCAAGGTTTCGTTGAAAATTGCTTTTGATCCATACCATAGTAAAATGGTTACTCCCAGGTAATAAAGGAAATCCATAAGAGGTCTGAATATTGCAAACACAATTAACTGTTCCTTCAAACTGTCCAGATGGCGATTGTTAACCTCATCAAATTCATTTGCTTTATTCTTCTGCTGGTTGAAAAGCTGAATTACAGACATTCCTGAAATATGTTCTGCAAGATAAGCATTTATTACAGCCAGTCTGTTTCTGACTTTTCGATAGGCAATCCTGTCAAAATATCTGAAGACAAGGGTGCTGGCCAGAATGATGGGGAAAATCATCAATGAGATTGTTCCAAGATATGTAGAAAGACTTAGCATAACAATGACAATTCCTACAAGCAAGACAACATCTTTCACTATTGAAGCAATAACGCTGCTAAAAAACTCGGCAAGGTTTCTTGTATCGTTTGCTACCCTTGTGGCCAAACGTCCACTGGGATTTGTATCGAAAAATCTCATAGGAAGTCTGATAATGTGTTTGAATAAAGCCATACGAATTCTATGGGTTACTTTTTGAGCGAGATAACTCATTGAATAAACCTGCATATACATAACAAAAAACATAACTACAAGAAGCGAAAGCAAGGTTAATGACATGCGTGTAACACCTGCTAAGTCTCCCTGACGCAGCTCCTGAAGTTGTTCATCTGTAACGTTGTACTGGGTTTCTCCATCACTTATGACATAATTTCCATCTTCAAGCTGCTGTAGCGTAAATCTGCCTTCTTCATTTTTTATAAAAACGGGATTACCATTATCCATTTCCACAGTGTAATGATGTTCTGCGTTTATATAACTATCAATAGTTATTTTTTGTATATAAGGTATGGCGAGGTCAATTCCTGCAGAAACAAGTATAAGAAAAATACCGAGAACCAGTATTGGCCAATAAGGCTTGGCATATTTCCCCAGTCTAAAAATCACTTTCCAGTCTTCAACTTTTACCTTTTCTTCAACTTCCGAATAAGTTTCATATGCAGCCATGCCTTATTCCTCCTCTATCTTTTCCTCAAGGAGCTGTCTCTCATACATCTTCTTGTACAGACCATTGTTTTCTATTAATTCATCGTGCTGTCCATTTTCGATTATCTCTCCATTGTGTAAAACATAAATCATGTCAGAGTCTCTTACAGCTTTAAGCCTATGAGATATAACAATAATTGTCCTTGTTTTCTGTTCTTTTTGTAGGCTTTGTAAAATTGCAGCTTCTGTTTCAGTATCAACTGCCGATAAACAATCATCAAGAACAACAACTGGAGCTTTTCTTATCAAAGCTCTGGCAATTGCAATTCTCTGCTTCTGCCCGCCAGATAACGTTACGCCTCTTTCTCCTACACGGGTATCATATCCTTTGTTGAAATTCTTAATATCTTCATGTACAGCAGCAAGCTGAGCAAAATTGACTATTTCTTCATCGGTGTAATTTTCAACACCAAAAGCTATATTGTTTTTTACAGTCTCTGTAAACAAGAAAGTTTCCTGAGGAACATAAGAAACATATTTTCTAATTAAATTGGGGTCAATCTTGTTAATGTCAACACCGTCGATAAATATCTTGTTGTCAGGCACTGGATACATTCTTGCAATAAGTTTTGCAAGGGTGCTTTTACCCGAACCAGTCGTCCCAATTATGGCAGT
>JASMTM010000045.1:0-12012 GCA_041694295.1 Petrotogales bacterium | reverse complement strand
GAAAAGGATCTTACGCTCGTTTTTGAAAATGATAAAGATGCCTCTGCATTTGAAGAATACAGAACTTTAATATCACCTGAACCTTCTCTGGAAATATTAGCAGCAATTACTGCAGACGACTATTATGCAAAAAAACTTGTCAATGCAATGGAGTTAAAACCGCTCTATATGCAAAAATCTATAGCGGAAATAAATTGGGAGAAAAAACATGGTGAAAATAATGACTCCCTATAAACTTTTCGAACAATTGAAGTCCCATTATGGTCCGCAACACTGGTGGCCCGCAGAAACCTCATTTGAAGTTATCGTGGGAGCTGTATTAACACAAAACACGAACTGGAAAAATGTTGAAAAAGCAATTGATAACTTAAAAAAAGACAACGTGTTATCGCCAGAAAAGGTTCTCGAAAAATCATCTGGCAGGTTGAAGAAATTAATAAGACCATCGGGATTTTACAATGCCAAGGAATCCACTCTCAGAAGACTCACAATGTTTGTTTATAACAACAATATAAAACGCATGCCGACAGAAAAGCTAAGAAAGAAATTAATCGAAATAAAGGGTGTGGGTCCGGAAACAGCTGATTCAATACTACTGTACGCTTATAGGCGACCTGTATTTGTAATCGATGCCTACACCAAAAGACTTATTAAGCGTTTAAGATTAACTGACAAAAAAACATACAGCGAATTGCAGGATTTTTTCCAGAGTTCTCTTCCTGAAGATACAGACCTTTACGCAGAATTTCATGCCCTTATAGTAGAACACTGCAAAAGTATTTGTAAAAAAGTACCACAATGTGAAAATTGCTTTATGAAGGATGATTGCCCGGAATCACTTTCTTAAGAAAATTAGAGGTATCTTCATTTCATCCTTGGTTAAACCTCCGTGCCTTGCCTTCATAGAATTCTCCTGCCCTGAATATTTAAAGCAGAAGGAATAATTATCCCTGGGGATAACCACAATTTCTCCTATACGATCAATATAGTTTTCTATTTTTTTTGAACCAAATAGTCCCATTTCTATCGCTTCTTCACGTTTGAGAATCAGCAGTTTGTCACCCCAATTATTGGTAAGGATCTCTTTTGTTTTTTCAACATTGGTGGTATGAAGGTAACACGCTCTGTGCTCTCCCGCAGGTAATGTGTAAAGATAATCATAAAGTTTGTCGTTCTTTGACCACCAGATCTCTTTTTCCCAGGGTGTTTCTTTCTGACCATGGTCTGCAGTTATGAAGAAGGCTGTGTTACGTGCAGCTTTTCGTTGAAAGAAATCATCGATCATCCTCAAGATCCAGTAGGCTTCCATTTCATAAGCCTGGCTGCTTGAACTATATCTATGGCCAAAGGTGTCTATTAATCCCCAGTAGACGTAAATGAGACTCTTTGTCTCTTCGTTGGATAAAATATCGTCAATTTCTTCGATCATATCACCAAAACCGTATATGCCTTTTACGTAACCTCCCCTGGTATGCATGCGACTTAAACCCGTGTTCACAAAGGATTTAGATGTGATATGATAACCTTTGACACCCCCAGCATACAATGTTTCAAATATCGTGGGAACCTCCAGAAATTTTAACGGGTCCAGGCCAATCCTCTGAAGTCCGTCTCTTTCCTGACCAAAGGGTGTCAGTTCAATCATATTAGAAAGACTACCATATTCTTTCAAATAAAGCATATAGCCAAGCATGCCGTGCTCTATTGGTGATACCCCGGTGAACAAACTTGTTAATGCGCTGGTTGTGGTTGAAGGAAATACAGAAGTCATGTTTTTCAGTGATGAACGGTCAATATTTGAAAAACCACCCTCTTCATTAATCAGTTTGTCTACTGTTCGATAACTCAGTGCATCAAGAAGAAAAACAACAATCTTATCTATGTTATTAAGGTTGATTCCTTTTGCACCAAAATCCATCGAAATACCGTATGGTTTTATTCCGAAATGCTTGACCAAAGCTGAACTGAAATTAGCAATAGAACCACCATCATAATCGGGCAACAATTCAAACATAATTGATCATCCTTTTCTTTAACCCTTTACCGAACCTTTGGTAAGTCCTCCCACAATTTGGTCCTGTAACAACAGGAAGAATGTAAGCATGGGTATTGCACCTATGAGTGCTGCAGCAGTAAATGGCCCCCAGCTTGCTTCAAATCTTCCCGAAAATTGCTGCAGTCCAACAGCATATGTCCACTTATCAATGCTCTGCAGGATAATGCTGGCCATTACAAATTCATTAAAAACATTCATGAACGTCAAGATGGCAATGACCGCCAGTATAGGTCTGGCGAGGGGAAGTACAATTTTCCAGAATGTCTGAAGCCTGTTGGCTCCATCTATCAGAGCTGATTCTTCTAGAGAATCCGGTATGGTGTCAAAATATCCCTTTATCAACCATATATTAAAGGCAATATTTCCGCTGTAAACAAAAATCATTCCAGAAATAGAGTCCAGTCCAAGGAAAGGGACATAATTTCCCAAAAATTGCAGAAGTGAGTAGATGGCTATCATGAACATTACTGTAGGAAACATTTGAATGAGTAACAGGAACAATAATCCCTGACCTCTACCAAAAAATCTCATTCTGCTGAAAGGATATGCTGCAAATGCTGCCACAAGAACACTTATTATGGCAACCGAAAGAGCAATAACTATAGAATTAAACAACCATCTCGTAAAATAGAAATAAGTACTTTCTTTTCTGGTCCATATCTGACTGATTTTAAAAATTGATCTGTCAACTTCTCTTAGCTCACCAATATATTCTCCAGAGTAGGCTGTTGAGAAATCGATCATATCGCCAATCAATCTCTGTGCTCTTTTATAACTGGCATTGAAGTTCTGAAATTCTCTGTTGAAAAGTTCTGTCATTTCGTCAAAAACTGAAATATCAACCGAAGAACCAAGAAATCTTAATTCAACGTAGTTGAGTATTTTTCCATCAAGATCCTGTTTCATGCTACGCATTTTCTCAATAACAGATCTTATAACAGATGTTGCATGCTTAATTTCTTTATTCGCATCGACAAAATCACTGTACCAGGTGTATGATCTATACCTTGTATTTGCCTTTATTTGAAAGTATTTTTTCATTGTTTTGCTTACAGTGTTGTAGTTATTTTCGGCTTCATCTATAGTTTCAATATTTTCTTGAGTAAAATCCCTCAAATAATTCAATTCTGCAATTTCGATATTGCTGTTTAAACGATCCTGTGCATCCTCATAGGACGGTTTTGTTTCACCGATAATGGATTCAAGTTCTTCTTTCTCATCCAATAAACGGGAAAGTTCTTTGTTCTTTTCTTCACGTTCAACAGTTAAATCCGCATATTCATTAACATATTCGGTAAGATCGCCTTTAACCCTAGAAATATTTGAATAACTCACTTCAAGGATACCTATAACATTTTCAACATCTGAATTATCCTGATTGACAACTATCAACTCTTTTCTTTCAAAAAACCAGTTCATTATATTTATTGCTTTTTCAATATGTGTATAAACATCAAGGGATTCATCAATGTTCAATAATTTATTTTTTAGGGGTATCAATTCTTCAACAAGGGTTCCCATGTTTTCAAGAACCCTTACTGGAAAAGCCCTGTCTGCTTCCTGCTTAACTTTATCTGATGCTAAAAATGTTTTCAGGGTTTCTCTTGCTTTATCCATTTTCGCAGTTTCCGGGACAAGCACCAAACCGGCAACGTTCAAAGATTCCTTTATTTCTGGAATTGCTTCATTCAGGCTTTTCACTCTGCTATTTATCTGAGAGATTTTATTCTCAACTGTTCCTAATCTGCTTTGGGCATCGATATATTCGCTATATTCGAACGCAGATAAAACGTTCCCCATAACTTCTTCTGTTTTTTCAGTGAGACTATTATGAAGTTCCTGCATCTTTTCCCATGTTGCATTTGCTGATTTAAATGTATCGTACAGCTGATCCTTTTTGTTTGTTATTGTTTCAGCTTCTTCCTGTTCAAGAACATCTCCGATATTTTTTAAATTTCTGTTTATTACCTTAAGCCATTGATCACTTCTCCATTGTGAATACGAAATGTTTTCCTGTGAAATATACTCTGATACATTGTTCAGCGAATTAAGAACATCATCTTTTCCTTCAAATTCATAGTCAGCCAGCAAACTGATTAATTCATTACTGATATTCAGAACAGTGTTATATTGATTTGTGTAGTTTTCTATCGTTTTTAAAAGTTCTCCGGCCGGTTCAATATCAATCTGCTCAATAAAAGCTTGATAATCCCTTCCTGGAGTAAACCCTTCATTGCTAATAATATTGAGCAATGCGGCCTGATATATATCTGAATCTTTCTTATTTTGAAGTTCATCAAGTCGTTCATCTATGATTTCAATATCCTGATTTCTGATATCGTTCATTCCTGAAATTATCTCACTAATTTTTTGTTTTACTGATTCATTAAGTGCTTCAAATTTCATTTCTATGCCATCAACCATCGTTGTAGAATCATCGATGTAATTATCAAACATCTTTGAAAGATCCGTTATTTCGTTCTTGATTTTTTTCTCTTCTACTTCCCTATAATCACCAAGTCCCTGGACTGCCTGTTGCATGGACAAAATAACTCTGGATACACTTTTTTTTGGGAACAACAGGTTTTGATAATGCTGTAAAGTAACCCGGGTAGAAAAAAGCTTTGGTGAAAAGGCTGCTTCATCTCTTCTGATGGAAGTACTTACAACCCATACCATAGGAAACAACACAATGGCCAGAACAATAATCAGTATCAAGTGTCTTAACCAGTAACGTTTTTTCTCAATGGCCATTATCTTCTCACCTCTTCAAAGGCTCCTGATAATTTGAAGTTCAGCCAGCTGAAACCTGCAACAAGGCCAAAAATTATTATTGAGATGGCACTTGCAAAACCAAAATCCTGCCCTCTACCATAGAAGGCAAGTTTATACGTATAGGAGATCAAGATGTCCGTTGCTCCAGCTGGAGTAGTACTTCCCGGGATTGCCGGTCCACCTTCGGTAAGTAAATATATGCCCACAAAGTTGTTGAAATTAAACGCGAAAGTTCCAACCAGCAATGGAGCGACCGATACCATCAATAGAGGAAAAGTTATTTTCCAGAATTTTTGCCAGCGTCGCGCACCATCTATCGAAGCAGCTTCGTAAAGCTCTCCCGGTATGCTCTGAAGAGCTCCAAGTGAGACAGTCATCATATACGGAAAACCCAGCCAGGTATTTACAGTTAAAACTGAAACTTTTGCCCAGAAAGGATCGCTCAACCATCTAATTGGTTCTTCAAATCCTAAAAGTCCCTGAAACAAGAAACGATTCAATATACCATAGGTTTCATTGAACATTCCGTTTCTCCATACAAGTACGGAGATGAAGGCCGGTATTGCCCAGGGAATAATTAGAAGCGTTCTGTAGATCTTTGTTCCTCTTAACTTCCTATCGTTTAGCACCATCGCCAGGGCTAACCCAATTGTGAAACAGAATACAACACTTAACCCCGCCCATGTAAATGTCCATAAAAATATCTGGAAGAATGGACCTCTTACCCGCGGGTCAGAAATCATTTTTATGAAATTATCAAAACCAACTCTAGAGATATATCCATCCAGTCGGATTTCTTCACCGTTTTCTTTGACATCGTAGAAATATCCGTCCTTTTCAACCAGATTCCTACCAGTCTGTCTATTATATAGCACCTGTTCCTGTCTGGCATAGCCTGAATCCAGACTGGTTACTGTTTTCATACCATATTGCCTTTCAACTGTTGCGAAATTTCTGTAAAGCGTTTGTGGGTTTAATCTCACCTGATAATCCTGGGGATTAATAAACTCTGCATTTTTCAACCAGTTACTTCTTATTTCACCGAGAAAAAATGCTGCATTGGCTCTCGTTGAAGGATCATTTGGAGAGTAAAAATATACATAATTTTCACCAAGTTCGTTGCTTATTGATAAATAATTGCCATCTTTTTTCGAGACAATTATCGTATGATTGACTCCATTAATACTTGCACTATTATTGTCCACTCTGAACATCTCGGAACGAGCAAGTGTTATATTTCCATCACTATCACGTGATATTACATCCGGTTTTGGAGCAATAAATCTATTTTCTGAACGTCCCTCTTCAAACAACATAACAAAATCATTGGAGGGCTTATAGTCTTTAAGTTTGACAAAAACCCAGAAATTATATTCAGTTGGATCATCCGGCACATAAAAATACTCGTTCAAAAGTTTTTGCACTATTTCCGGTCTGGTAAAAAGATGTCCTGTTCCGTAATTTGTAAACGCTACATCAAACGTGTAATACATTGGATAGATAGTAAGAACAAAAAGCAAGATTAGCGCAGGTATCATGTATCGATAGGGATAACCTTTCCTGCTGAAAGAAACATAATCAATTAATAATGTTAAAACAATAAGAACTATTGCAAGCCCATAACGAGCGTTTACCCATAAAACAAAAATACCCCAGATAACAAAAGCGTTATAAATTGCAAGAAAAAACATTGCCGCAAGATATATGAAAAGCTTTTTGCCGGACACCTTATTATAACCTCCAGAGGTAAGGTATAAGTAAACGCGGAGCCTTGAGGCTCCGCGGTTGAATTCTCAAACTAAATTACATTCCAATTGATGTTTTTATCTTTTCTACTGCTGTTTCGAAAGCGTTCTCTACAGTGTCTTCTCCATTGATAACAAGACCCAGGGAATCCTGCATTGCTCCCCAGACGGGTGCCATCTCTGGAACGTTGGGCATAGGATTACCTATGGAGGCACTCTTCGAGAACTGCAGTATGTCATAAACTTCCTGTCCACCCGTTCCCTCGATATAAGCAAATACGTCTTCTCTAACAGGACCTCTTTTGTCATTTAAGAACAATTCATACTGCGTTTCGAAGGTACTACAATAACTTGCAACAAATTCCATGGCTTCCAGCTTGTTGCTCGACCTTGAGTTAACCATAAATGCCTGAACACCAACAAATGGTAATGGATTTTCTCCATTGGATAGCGTGATTTCGCTAAATGGAAGGATATCGTAGTCGATACCCGCTTCCTGATAACCAGATGTTGACCAGGGACCATTTACGATAAATGCAGCAAGTCCATCTCTGAACAGAGAATCCATTAATGAATAATTGGCTCCCTGAGGTATTAAACCAGTATCAAACCAGCTCTTTATAAGCTTCCCACCTTTAATGGCTCCTTCGTTAGCAAGTCCGATATCTGCAACGTCGTAACCTTGATCGGTAAGATTAAATACGTAGCCACCGAATCCTGAAATAAATGGGTATGAGAAATAGAAATCAGTTGCCGGGTAAATGAATCCAACCACTTCATCATCCGCAACTTCTGCACCGATTGTTTCCAGTTCTTCAATTGTTTCAGGTATTTCATCAACGAGATCTTTGTTGTACAAAATTGCCAGAGCTTCTATTGCGTACGGTACACCATACAATTTTCCTTTGTAAGAAAATGCATTTAGCGCCGATTCATAAAACTGGTCTTTTTCTGGTAGGAAAGGAATAGGTTCTATAAGACCGTTCTCAACCAGTTCACCGACCCAGTCATGTGCACCCACAATTACGTCTGGCCCTTCACCAGCTGGCGCAGCGGTGAGGAATTTTGATTTGATGTCACCAAAGTTCACCTGTTCAATCCTCACTTCGATACCGTAATTTTTCTCAAAATCAGCACCGATTTTTTGTAGAACAGGCACCTGAACCTCTGACGTCCAGACTGTAACAGCAGCATTAAGCGTGCTTACCATTGCAAATGCGACAAATAAAAAAAGCACTAACTTTCTCATTTGTTCAACCTCCCTTTTGAAAATGTGTATTTACGTACATATTATAATTTTAACAGTTTTAACATGGATTTTTTATGAAGCAAGGTTCTTACTAAACACACTAAGCTTCCTTCAACATTGCTGAAAGGGAATTATTAATCAAAAGCTTTTGTTTATTCGTCTATGCTTTTAAATTGGGTATACTGCTACCTTATCTGAATAGGTATCCGCCATTTTCATGTCGACCTTAAGGTTCTTTTCATATTCATTTAACAGATAAGTTCTACCTGTATCTCCTAACAATATATAAATAAGGAGTTCTTCATCACTATTCGCTAGCAAGCCAATCTTTTCTTTCGCCCTTTCCACTTCTGGCTCAAGGTAGTCCGCAGATCTGTGCTTCAATGGTTCTTTGTCTTTCATTACAATTTTTTTTAAGTCTTCAGAAATCACGCCTGGTGGTTTTCCATATAAACCTTTGATATAATTTTTGGTCTCATTGGTTATTATCTTATATCTCTCACCTGAAAGTACATTCACTACTGATTGCACTCCAACAATCTGAGAACTCGGGGTTACAAGAGGTGGATATCCCAGATCTTTTCTAACTTCTGGAACTTCACGTAAAACGTCTTCCAGTCTATGTAGAGCTTTCTGTTCTCTTAACTGATTGATCAAATTGGATATCATACCACCAGGAATTTGATTTATCAGAATTTCCGGATTCACCGTCTTCATGCCAATATCTGTATCTGCATGTTTGTCTCGAATTTGTTTAAAATAGTCTCTAACGTTCTTAAGTTTTTTCAAATCCGGTTTTTCAGCATAACCCAGTTTGTTCAGCGCTATCCACAAACTCTCGGCAGGAGGTTGAGAGGCACCTGATGCAAGGGAAGAAATCGCAGTATCAACAAGATCTGCTCCAGCTTCTACAGATTTCAAATAGGTCAGATCCGCCAGTCCGGAAGTGAAATGAGAGTGAACATTAACAGGTAACGACGTTTCTTTCTTTATTCTTGAAACGAGTTTATATGCAATATCAGGAGTTAACAAACCAGCCATATCTTTTATACACAGTGAATCAGCATCAAGCTTTTCAGCAGATCTTGCATAATCTACAAAAAGATCAACATTGTGCACCGGACTGACTGTGTAAGCGATGGCTATTTGAAGGTGCATATTATTATTCTTTATTTCCTCAGATGATTTTTTGATGTTTCTGAAGTCATTCAGGGCATCAAATACTCTCACTCTATCCATTCCATGTTTGGCTACAGTCTTTATGAATAATTCGACAA
Organism: Petrotogales bacterium; assembly: GCA_041694295.1. Classification (GTDB taxonomy): domain Bacteria; phylum Thermotogota; class Thermotogae; order Petrotogales; family Kosmotogaceae; genus JASMTM01. Next base: position 2,910 of record JASMTM010000045.1, on the reverse strand, counting down.
CATCATCAGCGTAGTGACGGTAACCGACAAGATTTTGCCCTCTTAACAGCATTTGCATTTCAGTACTCTTGAAGCGCTTCCTTAATTTATCTATACGTTCCCAGGGATTTTCTTTCAGATACCTTACACAGGCATCAAAGGTTGCCCCGCCCCACATTTCCACAGCATCATAACCAATCTGATCCACAACATCGGCAATTCTTACAAGTTCATCCGTTGTAACCCGTGTTGCGAGTAAAGACTGATGGGCATCCCTGAACGTTGTGTCAACAAAACCAACATCACTCATGTAACAATTCTCCTCTCTGTTGTAAAATTATATTACATACCAGGGAGGGATTATGTTGAATAGTAATTACAAATATGATGTTATTGTAATAGGATCGGGACATGCTGGTATCGAAGCAGCACTCGCTCCAGCACGCATGGGAGCAAAAACACTGTTACTTTCCATCAATCTTGATACCGTTGGTTGGGCTCCATGCAATCCTGCTATTGGTGGTCCTGCAAAAGGTGTTGTTGTTAGAGAAATAGATTCTCTTGGTGGACAAATGGCAAAAACAACTGACAAAACTTCCATTAATATTCGAATGCTAAACACAAAAAAGGGCCCGGCAGTAAGAGCGTTACGTTCACAAATAGATAAACTGAATTACAGTCAGGAGATGAAACATGTACTTGAACAGCAGGATAATCTCGATATAAAAAGCGCTATAGCTACTGAGATTCTCACAGAAAATGGCAAGGTTTCAGGAGTTAGGACACATTTCAAAGGAAATTTCTCCTGCAAAGCTGTAATTGTTGCCACAGGTACATTCCTTGGAGGGCGTATATTTATTGGTCAGGATTATTTCGAAGCCGGAAGGCTGGGGGAATTTCCTTCCAAAAAGCTCAGCAAGTCGCTTAAAGATCTAGGATTTGTCGTAAGACGTTTTAAAACGGGAACCCCTGCCAGAATTCATGGCGATTCAATTGATTTTGAAAAGATGGACCGACAGGACACATCAGAAGAACCTCTTGCTTTTTCATTTTTCTCCGAACCCTATGTACTGGAGAAAAATTATCCATGCTGGTTAACGTATACAAACAATAAAACCCATTCCATCATTAGAAGAGATATTACCTTTTCGCCGTTATATGGCGATATAAAGCTCATACATTCAAAAGGACCAAGATATTGCCCCTCCATTGAAGATAAGGTGATGAAATTTTCTTCCAAGGACAGCCATCAGCTCTTTATTGAACCTGAGGGAAAGTTAACCAGAGAGTTTTATCTTAATGGATTATCTACCAGCCTCCCCCTTGAAACCCAAAAAGAAATGATACATACGATTGAAGGGCTGGAAAATGCAAAAATAATTAGACCTGCATATGCCGTAGAATACGATTATATTGAGCCAAATCAATTGTATCCGACCCTGGAATCAAAGATCGTTGAAAATCTCTATTTTGCAGGCCAGGTAAATGGAACAAGTGGTTATGAGGAAGCAGCAGGTCAGGGACTAATTGCTGGAATAAATGCAGTTGCAAAGATTCGGGGAGATGAACCTCTTATACTGAAAAGATCGGAATCATATATTGGTGTTATGATAGATGATCTGGTTACAAAAGGCGTTGATGAACCATATCGTTTATTGACTTCAAGGGCAGAATACAGATTGTTACTCAGACATGATAATGCACATCTGAGGTTGACACAATATGGCTATAAGTATGGTTTAATACCCAAATGGTTCAATGAAAAGGTTCTAACACTAAATGAAACTGTTGAAAAGGAGATTGAAAGACTAAACGAGGTTGTTGTAAAACCATCGAACAAAGTAAACAACGAATTGCTTAAAATAGGATCCTCTGCCATATATCAGTCAACACGAATGATCCAGTTACTTAAAAGACCAGAAGTAGATTATTCATTATTATCACAGTTCGATCCTGATCCCATTACAGATTACAATATCAAAGAACAGGTAGAAACAGTTGTGAAATATCAGGGTTATATCAATCGTCTGGAGAGGGAAGTAAGTCAATTTGAGCGTCTGGAACATGAAAAAATTCCGATAGATATCAACTACGACGAAGTACCAAATTTATCTACTGAAGCCAGAGACAAACTAAAAAGATTGAAGCCCAGGTCCATTGGTCAGGCAACAAGAATACCGGGCATTACACCCTCTGACATTATGAATCTTTCCGCATATTTAAAATCTAAAAACCACGGCTGACAGCTGTTACTGAATGTTTTTCATTGTTGACAGAGGATATCATGCGTATTATAATCGTTTAATGTCGGGCTCGTAGCTCAGTTTGGTTAGAGCTTCCGGCTCATAACCGGGCGGTCGGTGGTTCGAATCCACCCGAGCCCACCATAGCGGCGAAAGCCGCTTTTTTTAATGGACCTGTTCTGCTAAAATGATACAGTCAACGTACGAAAGTTAGTATATTTTGGAGTGTGAACAGATGTTTTTAGATATTGGTAACGAAGTGTTGTGGCTAATCTTCATGTTCGTCGATCTATCCATTGCAGTTATAGTCTTTAAATTATTTAAACGAGAAGGATTGTTCATGATGATCATTGCAAATATCATCATAGCAAACATTCAGGTTATTAAACTTGTTGAATTCTTTGGTATAACTGCAACACTGGGGAATATCGTTTACGGTTCAATATTCTTTTCAACAGACCTTTTGAATGAACTGTATGGAAAAAAAGAAGCTCGAAAAGGAGTTATACTGGGGTTCGTAACGCTTATGATTGCAACACTCTACATGCAGTTTGCCATCTCGTTCACTCCTTCAGCAATTGAAGAATCACTTGAAGCTCACAAAGCACTCAGCACAATATTTGGAATATTACCCAGGATAGCCGCAGGAAGTCTTATTGCGTATATTATTTCACAGCTACACGACGTA